>NZ_LDVA01000136.1:0-6783 GCF_050768715.1 Burkholderia sp. ZZQ-2
CCAGTCGGCCGGCTCGGGCGCCGGGCCCGCACGCGACACGAGCAGCGCGGCGGCCGCGTCGCCGTAGCCGACCAGGTCGCCGAACTGGCGGAAGAACGGGTAGAGCCACTTGTCGCTGAGGATCACGAGCGCCTGGTCGCCTTCGTCGAGCAGCCCGTCGAGCAGCATCAGCGCCGAATACCAGCCGAGCGTGCCGTTCTGGCCGAGCGCGAACGGCGTCACGCGTTGCAGGCCGAGTTCGTACTGCATGCGGCCGACGACCGAGTCGCCGATGCCTTCGTTGAGCGCGCAGCTCGCGACGATCACGTGGGTCGTGCGGGCCAGTTGCCCGGAGCCGAGCTGGTCGCGCAGGTCGAGCGCGGCGTCGGCGGCGAGATCGGCGAGGCTGCGCCCGGGCGGCGCGACCCGCAGCGCGGGCCGGCCGCCCGGCGCGAGGCGCGTGCCTTCCTCTGGCGTCAGCGCACCCATCCCGCGCGGCCGCGCGAAGCGCGCCTGCGGCAGCAGCAGGTGCCGGTAGCCGGGATGGCGCTCCTGCGCCTGGATCGCGCTGAACACGACGGCGGGCGGCAGCACCACGACGCCGCCGGACAGGGCGAGCGTGCCGGGCTCGGCGACGCGGCGCGCGCTGAGGCAGGTTTCATCGAGCGTCGACAGGGTCATGCGGCGGTCTCCTCGTTTGTGTGCGCGAACGCGTCGCGATACTGGTTTTTCAGCGCGGGGCGGTCGATCTTGCCGTTCGGGTTGCGCGGCAGCGCCGGCAGCGGCTCGACGACGAGCGGGCTCATGTAGGTCGGCAACGCGTCGCGGCACGCGCGTGCGATGTCGGCGCGGCACGCGTCGGCGTCGAGCGTCGACACGACACACGCGGCGATCGCCTCGCCGAGCGACGCGTGCGGCACGCCGAACACCGCCGCCTCGCGGATGTGCGGCAGCGCGAACAGCACGTCCTCGACTTCGGTCGGGCTGACGCGGTAGCCGGAGGTCTTGATCATGTCGTCGCCGCGCGCGACGAAATACAGGTAGCCGTCGGCGTCGCGCCGCACGATGTCGCCGGACCACACCGCGACGTCGGGGCGCGGGATCTCGCCGTGCCGGCGCGGCAGCGGGCGAAAGCGCTGCGCGGTCAGCTCGGGCCGGTTCCAGTAGCCGAGCGTGACGAACGCGCCGCGATGCACGAGTTCGCCGGGCTCGTCGGCCGCGCATTCGCTGCCGTCCGCACGCAGCACGAGGATCTCGGCGTTCGGCACGGCCTTGCCGATCGACGTCGGGCGCAACGCCGCGTCGGCCGGCGGCAGGTACGTCGAACGGAACGCTTCGGTCAGTCCGTACATCAGGTACGGCGCGGCGTGCGTGAACAGCGCCTGCAGGCGGTGCAGCAGCGGCGTCGCGAGATGGCCGCCGGTGTTCGCGAAGCGGCGGATTCGCGTGCGCGCCGTATCGCTCCAGCCGGCCGACGCGAGCTGCATCCACAGCGGCGGCACGCCGGTGATCGACGTCACGCCGAACGCGTCGCAATGGCGCGGCACGTCGGCCGGCTGCAGGAAGTCGAGCGGCGCGTAACACGCGCCCGACGCCAGCGCGGTCGTGAGCTGGCTCAGGCCCGCGTCGAAGCTGAGCGGCAGCACGCCGAGCACGACGTCGTCGTCGGCCAGCCCCTGGTACGCGGCGACGCTGAACGCGCCCGACACCAGGTTGCGGTGCGACACGACCACGCCTTTGGGCTTGCCGGTCGAGCCGGACGTATAGAGCAGCGCGGCGGGGTCGTCGTCCACCGGGCGGCCGGCGGCGAACGGTGCAGCAGCGCCGGTGTCGGACGCGGCGATCGCATCGGCCAGCTCCTCGATCAGCATCGTGCGGGTGCCGACGAGCGCGGCGAGCGCCGGCAGGCGCTTCAATCGCTGCGCGCCGGTCATGAACAGCGCCGCGCCGCTGTCGGCGACGATGTGTTCGATCTGCGCTTCCTTCAATTGCGGATTGACCGGCACGAAGATCGCGCCGAGTGCGTTGGCCGCGAGCATCGCGACCACGGTTTCGATGCGTTTCGGCGCGTAGATCGCGACGCGCTCGCCGGGCCGCACGCCGCGCGACGCGAGTGCGGCGGCCGCGCGGCGGACCGCGCGCGCGAGCTGTTCGTAGGTCATCGTGCCGCCGCCGTCGGCATACGCGGGATGATGCGGCCAGCGCGCGGCGCCGTGGTCGAGCAGGTCGGCGATGCTGATCAGGGCGTTCATGATCGGCTCCTCTCTCTGGTGGGTCTAGGCGGGCCGCACGTACACGTGCGCGGCTTCGTGGGACAGGAAATGCGCCATCGAGTACGTCCGGTGATAGGCGCCGCAGCGCGCGAACACGGCGATGTCGCCGACCTGCGGCGGCGCGCCCGTGTCGTCGCGGCCGATCACGTCCGCGCGGCTGCACGTGCTGCCGGCATAGATCGTCGGCACGCCGCGCGCGGGCGGTGCCGGCGTGCGGCGCACGAGCGACGGCGCGGCCAGCCGGCGCATCACCGATTCGGTCTGCGCGAGCAGGAACGCATGCGACAGCCCGCCGTCGCAGACGGCGATCGTGCGGTCCTGCCATGTCTTGACCGCGACGACGCGCGTCGCGAACACGCCCGCGTCGGCGAAGATCGCGCGGCCGGATTCGTGCGCGAGCGAGTACCGGCCGGCCAGCGGGGCGAGCGCGGTCGCATAGCGCTCGAACGCGGCATCGCCCGGGTGATCGTCGGCGAAACCGCCGCCGAGGCTCAGCGAGCCGAGCGGTGCGCCGTTGGCCGGCGCGAGATCGCGGGCGAGCGCCGCGAGCCGCTCGGGCAGCACGAGCGTGTCGGGCTGCGTCGCGTCCTGGCGGATGAACGAATGCGGGCCGGAGAACACGTGCAGCCCGGCAACGGGCAGGCCGGCGGCGGCGAGCGTGCGCACCGCGTCGTGCGCCTCGTTCGGCGTCATTCCGAAGTGGTCGTGCCACAGCGCCCGCGCGTCGTCGCCGGCCAGCGCGCCGGCATTCACGCGCAGCAGTACCGGGCCCGGCGTGCTGCCGCCGGCCGCGGCTTCGCGCGCCAGCGGCACGAAGCGCGCGACCGCGTCCGGGTTGTCGAGCACGAAATGGCAGCGCGACGCGAGCCCGGCGCGCATGAACATCTCGTCCATCGATGGGTTGTTCAGGTAGCGCGGCGTCCTGATCCGGCCGATCACCGCGTCGAGTTCGCCGCGGCTCGCGAGTTCGACGCCGTCCTCGTACGCATGGGCACAGCGCGCGAGCATGTCCTGGTTCGGGTTCGCCTTCAGCGACACGATCAGCCGCGTGCCGAGCCGCGCCTTCAGCGACCGGTAGCGCGCGATCGCGACTTCCGGCTCGTACACGTAGCACGGCGTGCGCAGGTCGGCGATCCACGCGTGGTCGCCGGCGGGTGGAAGCGGGCGCTCAGGCGTCATGGCGGCCTACCGGATGGAGCGTGGCGGCCGCATACGCGCCGCAGTTCGACTGCATCACGCCGAGCACGCGCTGCCCGCGCGCGACCGCGTCGAGCCCGACGTCGGCCAGGTTGATCGGGAAATCCGAGCAGCACGCATGGCCGCGCGCATGGATGTTCTCCGCATACAGCCGCTCGGCCGGCACGCGCATCGCGCGGCACAGCGCGTTCCAGCCCGGCAGGTCGGCGTTGTGCGGCAGCACGAGCTCGTATGCGTCGAGCGCGTGCGGTTCGAGCGCGACCGCCGCGTCGATCGCCTTGCGCGTGTACGGCCACTCCATCATGATCAGGTCGGCCTCGTTCGCGGCGACGGTGTCCGAGCCGCGATGCCATTTCGCGTGCGTCTCGATCGCGATGCCGCCCAGCCGGTTCTTCGTGCTGTTGCGCGCGATCAGCATCGCGGCCGCGCCGTCGCACTGTACGCCCGTCATCTGCCGCATCCGGTAATCCTCGCCGTACACGCGGTCGGACGACACGACGAGCGCCGCGTCGAGTTGCGGATAACGACGCATCAGCGCGCGAACGGTCTCGATGCCGGCCGCGACCGACACGCAGTTCAGCTGCGCGACCGAGCCGAGCCACAGCGGCTCGATGCCGAGCTGCGCGGCGAGCTCGTGCGGCAGGCTGCGCGGCGCGGGAGGCACGCTGAACTGCTGCGTGTGCACGTGGACGATCGCGCCGATGTCGGACGGATGCACGCGCGCGGTGTCGAGCAGGCGGCCCGCCGCCGCGATCGCGAGCTCGGTTTCGCTCGTGTCGAGCGCCATGTGGAAGTAGCGGCTGCCCGACTGCGCGATCGCTGCGGCCCGCTGCGCCGGGTAGTCGCGCTCGGCGGCCCACGCCTCGATGTCGACGGGCAGGCCCGGCAGTTCGTAGGCCACCGCGTCGATACCGATCCAGAAATCGCGTGACGCTTGGGAGGAGTTCGTCATGGTTCAGTTGAGCGGCATCGCCGCGTAGTCGAGAACATCGAGTTTTTCGAAGGTCGCCTGCACCGTCGGCGTGAGCAGGCCCATCTCGCGGATCGTCGGCACCAGGCGCCGGAAGATCGAGCGGCGGATCGAGCTGGAGACCGGCGACTCGCGCACCATCGCGCTGCATTCGCGCTTCGACAGGCCCATCGGTTCCCAGATGTCGTCCGCGCACAGGTGCTCGTACAGCACGGCCGCGCCTTCGCAGACGAATTCCTCGCGCTCGCGCAGCTCGTGCGAGCTCATCTCCGCATACACGCGGCACAGCGTGATCCGGCCGACCGCGAAATGACGCGCCTCGTCGCGCTGGATCCGCAGGAAGAGATCCTTGATGAACGGATCGGTGCTGTACGCGACGACGCTCTGGAAGATCGACAGCGCGATGCCCTCGACGAGCACCTGCATCCCGAGGTTCGTCATGTCGAGCGCGCTGCTCGTGATCGTGTCGTGCAGCAGCCCCTTCAGCGAGCGGCTCATCGGGTAGCTGACGTCGAGCTTCTCGTTGACGAGCTTCGCGTACGCCTCGACGTGGCGCGCTTCGTCCATCATCTGCGCGGCGGCGCACAGGCGCGCGCTCAGGCCATCCTCGGCCGACGCGAGCTTCGATGCGCAGATCAGCGCGGCCTGCTCGCCGTGCAGGATCTGCGACAGCAGCCAGCCCTGCGCGTGGTGGCGCACCTCGCGCTTGTCGGCGTCGGACAGCTTGCTCCACAGCTCGGTGCCGTAGATCAGCAGCGTCGGGTCGGGCATGCCGAGCGGATTCGCCGGGTCGAGGTCGTGGCTCCAGTCGACGTCGGTCGCGACGTCCCACTGCGCGGCCTTCGCCTTTTCGTAGAGCCGGTTCAGCGCCTCTTCGCGCAGCGCGTAGTCGTTCGACATCAGGGCGTCGACGGGCATCGACCAGCGGATGTCGGCCGTGTCCTGCATAACGGTGAGCGTGTCAGTCATTTAGGGTCTCCCCGGCCGCGCGGCGGCGCCGGAATGATGGGCGGAATCGGTAAGCGTCGTGGCGGCGGCGCGCGGTGTCGGCGGATGCGGCACGAGGCGGATCGCGTACGACGGCCATGCGCCACGCAGTTGCGCGTCAAACGCATCGGCGAGCCGCGCGGGCCAGATCGCGCAGCACACGCGGTTGTCGCCGGAGAACTCGGCATCGCGCAGGATCCGGTCGCCGATCCACACGACGGGCGCGCCGCGCGCGGCGTCGCGCAACGCTTCGTCGTACAGGTGCACGCCGAGCAGGACATGCGGCGCGAGCAGTTCGGCCGGCAGCGCGCCGAAGTACGGCGCGCAGACTTCGATGAACACGCGTGCATCGGGATGTACCGCGTCGCGGATTCGCGCGGTCGCTTCCGCGAGGAACGCGAAATACTGGACGTGGTCGAGCAGCACGCGGCGCTCGCCACCGGATGCGTCGCCGGCGTCGTACGGTTCGCCGGCCGCTTCCGCGAGCGCGGCGCGCGCGTAGTCGGCCGGCGTGTCGAGCGGCATCCGGTACGCGCTCGCGGCGACTGCGACCGGCTGCCGCGCATCGCGCTCGATCCGGTAGGTGAAGTGAACGGGCCGCACCATGTCATGCCTCGCTGTCGAGAGAGAACGTCGCGTCCGGCGCGAATGCGACGTCGGCGACGGCGTAATAGCCGTTCAGCGCGAGCGAGCAGACGGCCGCGCGGCGCGGCGTATCGCCGTCGCGATACGCGAGCAGCACCGACAGCCACGGATCGCTGCCGAACGCATGGCCGAACAGCCCGTGGCCGTCGGGCAGCAGCGGCGTCTTGCCGACCGACGCGAGCAGCGCGCGGCGCGACGTCGCCGGAAAGAACGGCAGCGCCGCGTGCACGCCGGGGCGGGCCGCGCAGAAGGTGCGGATGTCGCGGCCGAGCCGCACGACCGCGCTGGCCGGCGGCGCGGCGTCCGCGAGCACCGACGGTGCGGCCGGCGACGCTTCGCGGCCGACGTCGACGAGCAGCGTGCACACGCCGAAGCCCGAACGCCCCCACGCGGGGTTGCCGTGCCAGTACGTATAGCCGTGCACGTCGACGTCGACGATCTGCAGCAGCAGCGTGCGCGGCCCGGTTTCGGCTGCGGTGGCGAGCGCGCGGCGCAGCACGTAGCCCCAGCCCGCGCATTCGTACGAGCAGGTCATCCAGTCGGGCGTGTAGTCGTTCGCGCCCGCGAGCGCCTGCGCGAACACGCGATGCTGCGGCGAATCGTTCATCAGCAGCATCGACAGGATCGTCGAGCTGACCACGTAGTCGTCCGCGCCGACCGCGCCGCACAGCCGCTCGCGTTCGGCGCACGCGAGCGAGCCGATCGCGCGGGCCGTGTCGTCGAGCGGCACGG
>NZ_LDVA01000137.1:0-9126 GCF_050768715.1 Burkholderia sp. ZZQ-2
CGATGCGCGCGCGCTGCACCCGAAGGCGGCCGCGACGCTCGACGACTGGGCGGCGCGCGGCTGGGTCGACGTCGAGGAGATCGGCTGGGCCGATGCGCCTGTGCCCAAAGCTGTGGATAACCTGTTGGCAGCCGGTGGACGAACTGTGCCGCCGGCGCTCACGGACCAGCAGGCCGAGGCGCTCGACGCGATCCGCGCCGCGCAGGGCTTTGCGCCGTTCCTGCTGCACGGCGTGACGGGCAGCGGCAAGACCGAGGTCTATCTGCATGCGCTCGCGTCGCTGCTCGACGCCCGGCCGGACGCGCAGGCGCTCGTGCTCGTCCCCGAAATCAACCTGACGCCGCAGTTCGAGGCCGCGTTTCGCGCGCGCTTCGCGGGTGCGCTCGCCGACGACGCGATCGTCACGCTGCACAGCGGGCTCGCCGAGGGCGAGCGGGCGCGCAACTGGCTCGCCGCGCATACGGGGCGAGCGCGGATCGTGCTCGGCACACGCCTCGCGGTGCTCGCGTCGATGCCGGCGCTCGCGCTGATCGTCGTCGACGAGGAGCACGAGCCCGCGTACAAGCAGCAGGAAGGGCTGCGCTATTCGGCACGCGATCTCGCCGTGTGGCGCGCGAAGCAGCTCGGCATCACGGTCGTGCTCGGCTCGGCCACGCCGTCGCTCGAAAGCTGGTGGCAGGCGGAGCAGGGCCGCTACACGCGGCTCACGCTGTCGCGCCGCGCGGTGGCCGACGCGACGCTGCCGACCGTGCGGCTGATCGACCTCGAAGAGGAGCGGCGGCGCGGCCGCGCGTCGATGGGCGGGCTGTCGGGGCCGCTCGTCGCGGCGCTGAAGGCGCGGCTCGAGCGCGGCGAGCAGAGTCTCGTGTTCCTGAACCGGCGCGGCTACGCGCCGCAGCTCGCGTGCGACGCATGCGGCTGGGTCGCAGGCTGCCCGCGCTGCAGCGCGTACGTCGTGCTGCACAAGCCCGAGCATGCGCTGCGCTGCCATCACTGCGGCTGGGAAGCCCGCATTCCGCGATCGTGCCCCGAGTGCGGGAACGTCGACATCGCGCCGCTCGGGCGCGGCACGCAACGCATCGAGGAGGCGCTCGCCGAGGCCGTGCCGGGCGCGCGCGTGCTGCGGATCGACGCGGACAGCACGCGCCGCAAGGGCAGTGCGCAGGCGCTCTTTTCCGACGTGCACGCGGGCGAGGTCGATATCCTCGTCGGCACGCAGATGATCGCGAAGGGGCACGACTTCCAGCGCGTGTCGCTCGTCGGTGTGCTCAATGCCGACACGGCGCTGTTCTCGCATGACTTCCGCGCGAGCGAACGGCTGTTCGCGCAACTGATGCAGGTGAGCGGCCGCGCGGGGCGCGCGGGGCTGCCGGGCGAGGTGCTCGTGCAGACGCGCTACCCGCGTCACGCGCTGTATCACGCGCTCGGGCGGCAGGACTACGTCGGCTTCGCGAATTCGACGCTCGGCGAGCGCCGCGACGCGCACCTGCCGCCGTTCGTCTACCAGGCGCTGCTGCGCGCCGAGGGGCGCACGCTCGACGCGGCGCTCGCGTTCCTGCTGCAAGCCGCGGCCGCGTTGCCGGGGCTGCCGGGCGCCGATCGCGTGACCGTGTACGACGCGGTGCCGATGACGATCGTCAAGGTCGCGAACGTCCACCGCGCGCAGTTGCTGCTCGAAAGCGCGTCGCGGGCGGCGCTGCAGCATGCGCTGCGCGCATGGCAGCCGGAGCTGCGCGCGCTGAAGGGCGTGCTGCGGTGGAGCGTCGAGGTCGATCCGCTGGATATCTGAGCGGCGCGCCATGCGGCCGTCGTGCCGAGCGCCGAGCGCCGCACGCCACGTGCCGCTGCGTCGACGCCCGGGCCGTCGGGCAGCCCCGAACCGTCTCTTGCGGCACGGCCACCCCCGGCCACCCCCTCCGCCGCCACCCCAGTGCAACCCGTTTTCGTCCGCCGCCACGCGCGGGGAAGGTTGCGCGCGCATGCCAAATCGGCCTGCTCAGGGAAAACACCGATCCCCCGACCACGGGCAACTCCTAGGTTGCAACCGCATAAGTGGCTGATTATATTGACTAACCTAAGGGTGCAACCCATCTCGCAATTTGGTTGCACCTTTTTATTGCGTGCCGTAGGATTTCGCGCATCCTCTCACACCACATTGCCGGGCTCGCACCGGCGCACGAACCCACCATGGCAAGCACGACTCTCGGCGTCAAGGTCGACGACCTTCTCCGCTCGCGCCTCAAGGACGCAGCCGCGCGTCTCGAGCGCACTCCCCACTGGCTGATCAAGCAGGCGATCTTCGCGTATCTCGAGCGGATCGAGCACGGCCAGTTGCCGCCCGAGCTGTCGGGCCACAGCGGCGTCACGGAGCTCGCCGACGGCCAGGCCGCGGACGGCGACGACGACAACTCGCCGCACCCGTTCCTCGAATTCGCGCAGAACGTGCAGCCGCAATCGGTGCTGCGCGCGGCGATCACGGCCGCGTACCGCCGCCCCGAGCCGGAATGCGTGCCGTTCCTGCTCGGCCAGGCGCGCCTGCCCGCGAACCTGCAGGCTGACGTGCAGGCGCTCGCGACGAAGCTCGTCGAGGCGCTGCGCGAGAAGAGCTCGGGCGGCGGCGTCGAAGGGCTGATCCACGAATTCTCGCTGTCGAGCCAGGAAGGCGTCGCGCTGATGTGCCTCGCCGAGGCGCTGCTGCGCATTCCCGATCGCGCGACGCGCGATGCGCTGATCCGCGACAAGATCAGCAAGGGCGACTGGCGCTCGCACGTCGGCCACGCGCCGTCGCTGTTCGTGAACGCGGCGACCTGGGGGCTGATGATCACCGGCAAGCTCGTGACGACCAACAGCGAAGCGGGGCTGTCGTCGGCGCTCACGCGCCTGATCGGCCGCGGCGGCGAGCCGCTGATCCGCAAGGGCGTCGACATGGCGATGCGCCTGATGGGCGAGCAGTTCGTCACCGGCGAGACGATTTCCGAAGCGCTGGCCAACAGCCGCAAGTACGAAGCGCGCGGCTTCCGCTACTCGTACGACATGCTCGGCGAAGCGGCGACGACCGAAGAGGACGCGCAGCGCTACTACGCGTCGTACGAACAGGCGATCCACGCGATCGGCAAGGCGGCCGGCGGCCGCGGCATCTACGAAGGCCCGGGCATCTCGATCAAGCTGTCGGCGCTGCACGCACGCTACTCGCGTTCGCAGCAGGACCGCACGATGAGCGAGCTGCTGCCGCGCGTGCGCGCGCTCGCGCTGCTCGCCCGCCGCTACGACATCGGCCTGAACATCGACGCGGAAGAAGCCGACCGCCTCGAACTGTCGCTCGACCTGCTCGAGGCGCTGTGCTTCGATCCGGATCTCGCGGGCTGGAACGGCATCGGCTTCGTGGTGCAGGGCTACCAGAAGCGCTGCCCGTTCGTGATCGACTACCTGATCGATCTCGCGCGCCGCAGCCGTCACCGCCTGATGATCCGTCTGGTCAAGGGCGCGTACTGGGATACCGAGATCAAGCGTGCGCAGGTCGACGGCCTCGAAGGCTATCCGGTCTATACGCGCAAGATCTACACGGACGTGTCGTACCTCGCGTGCGCGAAGAAGCTGCTCGCCGCCCCCGACGCCGTCTATCCGCAGTTCGCGACGCACAACGCGTACACGCTCGCCGCGATCTACCAGCTCGCGGGCCAGAACTACTACCCGGGCCAGTACGAATTCCAGTGCCTGCACGGGATGGGCGAGCCGCTGTACGAGGAAGTCACCGGCCGCGACAAGCTGAACCGGCCGTGCCGCGTGTACGCGCCGGTCGGCACGCACGAGACGCTGCTCGCGTACCTGGTGCGCCGCCTGCTGGAAAACGGCGCGAACACGTCGTTCGTGAACCGCATCGCGGACAAGACCGTGTCGGTGAAGGAACTGGTCGCCGATCCGGTCGACGAAGCGTCGAAGGTCGTGCCGCTCGGCGCGCCGCACGCGAAGATCCCGCTGCCGCGCAACCTGTACGGCGACGAGCGTCCCAACTCGATGGGCCTCGACCTGTCGAACGAACACCGCCTCGCGTCGCTGTCGTCCGCGCTGCTCGCGAGCGCGCACTTCCCGTGGCGTGCGGCGCCGATGCTCGCCGACGACGCGCTCGCCGACGCGCCGGCCCGCGATGTACGCAACCCGGCCGACCAGCGCGACACGGTCGGCACCGTCAGCGAAGCGACGGCCGAACACGTGAGCGCGGCACTCGCGCACGCGGTGGCCGCCGCGCCGATCTGGCAGGCGACGCCGGTCGACGCACGCGCCGATTGCCTGGTGCGCGCGGCCGACCTGCTCGAAGCGCAGATGCATACGCTGATGGGCCTGATCGTGCGCGAAGCCGGCAAGTCGCTGCCGAACGCGATCGCCGAGATCCGCGAAGCGGTCGACTTCCTGCGCTACTACGCCGCGCAGATCCGCGACGAATTCTCGAACGACACGCACCGCCCGCTCGGTCCCGTGGTCTGTATCAGCCCGTGGAACTTCCCGCTCGCGATCTTCATGGGCCAGGTGGCCGCCGCGCTCGCGGCCGGCAACACGGTGCTCGCGAAGCCGGCCGAACAGACGCCGCTGATCGCCGCCCAGGCGGTGCGCCTGCTGCGCGAGGCCGGCGTGCCGGCCGGCGCGGTGCAGCTGCTGCCGGGCGACGGCGAGACCGTCGGTGCGGCGCTGGTCGCCGATCCGCGCACGCGTGCTGTGATGTTCACCGGTTCGACCGAAGTCGCGCGCCTGATCAACAAGACGCTGTCGGCGCGCCTTGACCCGGACGGCAAGCCGATCCCGCTGATCGCGGAAACGGGCGGCCAGAACGCGATGATCGTCGACTCGTCGGCGCTCGCGGAGCAGGTGGTCGCGGACGTGATGCAGTCGTCGTTCGACTCGGCCGGTCAACGGTGTTCGGCGCTGCGCGTTCTGTGTCTGCAGGACGATGTCGCGGACCGCACGCTGACGATGCTGAAGGGCGCGATGCACGAGCTGGCGCTCGGCAACCCCGACCGGCTGTCGACGGACGTCGGCCCGGTGATCGACGGTGAAGCGAAGCAGACGATCGACACGCACGTCGCGGCGATGAAGGAGAAGGGCCACGCGGTCACGCAGCTGCCGGCGCCGGAAGCCTGCGCGCACGGCACGTTCGTGCCGCCGACGCTGATCGAGATCGGCAGCATCGACGAGCTGAAGCGCGAAGTGTTCGGCCCCGTGCTGCACGTGGTGCGCTACCGCCGCAGCCAGCTCGACAAGCTGCTGGAGCAGATCCGCGCGACCGGCTACGGCCTGACGCTCGGCATCCACACGCGGATCGACGAGACGATCGCGCACGTGATCTCGAATGCGCACGTCGGCAACATCTACGTGAACCGCAACGTGATCGGCGCGGTGGTCGGCGTGCAGCCGTTCGGCGGCGAAGGGCTGTCGGGCACGGGCCCGAAGGCCGGCGGCGCGCTGTACCTGCAGCGCCTGCTCGCGACGCGTCCGTCGGGCCTGCCGCGTTCGCTCGCGCAGACGCTGATTGCGGACGGCGCGGTCGAAGGCGATGCGCGCGGCAACCCCGCGGCAGCGCTCACGACGCTGCGCGACTGGCTGATCGAGCAGCGCGAGCCGGCACTGGCCGCGCGTTGCGACGGCTACCTGGCGCAGGTGCCGGCCGGTGCGACCGCCGTGCTGACCGGCCCGACGGGCGAGCGAAACACGTATACACTCGGCCCGCGCGGCACGGTGCTGTGTGTCGCGGCGACGCCGGGCGGCGCGCGCGCGCAGTTCGCGGCGGTGCTGGCGACCGGCAACCGCGCGCTGTTCGCGGGCGCGGCCGGCGAGGCGCTGGTCGCCGCGCTGCCGGCGTCGCTGAAGGCGCATGCGACCGTGCGCAAGCAGGCCGATACGCCGTTCGACGCGGTGCTGTTCGAAGGCGACAGCGACGAACTGCAGACGCTCGTGAAGGACGTCGCGCAGCGGCCGGGCCCGATCGTGTCGGTGCAGGGCGTGTCGGTGGGCGCGTTCGAGAACGGCGATGCGGAAGATTACGCGCTGGAACGGCTGTTGACGGAGCGCTCGGTGAGCGTGAACACGGCCGCGGCGGGCGGCAATGCGAATTTGATGACGATCGGCTGATCATCCTTGCCGTTCGGATCAAACAAAGGAAGCGGCTAGGCGATCCCGAAGCCGCTCCATTTACCCTGGTACCAAGGAGATGCTATGCAACACACGATGAAAAAGGTGGCAGGCGCGACGTTCGTCGCGGTCATGTCGCTGGCGGGGACGGCCCATGCGGATGACGTGAAGATCGGTTACGCAGGGCCGATGACGGGCGCGCAGGCGCACTACGGCAAGGATATGCAGAACGGGATCGTGCTCGCGATCGAGGATTTCAACGCGACGAGCCCGAAGATCGGCGGCAAGCCGGTGAAGTTCGCACTCGACACGCAGGACGACCAGGCTGACCCGCGCACCGGCACGACGGTCGCGCAGAAGCTCGTCGACGACGGCATCAAGGGCATGCTCGGCCACTTCAACTCGGGCACGACGATTCCGGCCTCGCGCATCTACGCGAACGCGGGCATTCCGCAGATCGCGATGGCGACCGCACCGGAATACACGCAGCAGGGTTACAAGACGACGTTCCGCATGATGACGTCCGACACGCAGCAGGGCTCGGTGGCCGGCACGTTCGCGTCGAAGGATCTCGGCATGAAGAAGATCGCGATCGTCGACGACCGCACGGCCTACGGCCAGGGTCTCGCCGACCAGTTCGAGAAGGCCGCGAAGGCCGGCGGCGCGACGATCGTCGACCGTGAATTCACGAACGACAAGGCGGTGGACTTCAAGGCGATCCTGACCAAGCTGAAGGCGGCGAAGCCGGATCTCGTCTACTACGGCGGCGCGGATTCGCAGGCTGCACCGATGGTCAAGCAGATGAAGACGCTCGGCATCACCGCCCCGCTGATGAGCGGCGAAATGGTGAAGACGCCGACGTTCCTGAAGATCGCGGGCAACGCGGCCGACGGCACGATCGCCTCGCTGGCAGGCCTGCCGCTTGAAGAGATGCCGGGCGGCAAGACGTACGCCGACAAGTACAAGAAGCGTTTCGGCGAAGACGTGCAGACCTACTCGCCGTATGCGTACGACGGCGCGATGGCGCTGTTCAACGCGATGAAGAAGGCCGATTCGACCGATCCGGCGAAGTACCTGCCGGTGCTCGCGAAGACCGACATGGCCGGCGTGACGTCGACGCACGTCGCGTATGACGCGAAGGGCGACCTGAAGAACGGCGGCATCACGATGTACAAGGTCGAGAAGGGCGAGTGGAAGCCGCTGAAGAGCATCGGCGGCAAGTAAGCAGCCTGTGACGTGACGAACGGGCGGCGGCGCACGTCGCTGCCCCGCCGGTCATGCGAAAAAGCCACCTGGCCGTCGGGCCGGGTGGCTTTTTCTTTTTTGCGGCCGGGCAAGCGGATTTAAGGGGCTTTAAGCGGCCATATGCGCCTATTCGCGACGCACACGCAGCAGGAACTTCTGCAGCTTGCCCGTAGGCGTGCGCGGCAGCGCCTGCACGAACGTGAACTCACGCGGAATCTTGTAAGCGGCGAGCCGCTCGCCGCAGAACGCGCGCAGCGCGTCCGCGTCGGGTACCGTGCCCGCGCGCAGCACCACGTGCGCGACGACCGTCTCGCCCCAGTCGGGATGCGGGACACCGACGACGGCCGCCTCGGCGATGTCCGGGTGCGCGCCGAGCACGTCCTCCACTTCCTTCGAATAGACGTTCTCGCCGCCCGTCACGATCATGTCCTTCAGCCGGTCGACGATGAACAGGTAGCCATCCTGATCGATCCGCGCGATGTCGCCGGTGCGATACCAGCCGTGCGGCGCGAACGCGGCGCGGGTCGCGGCCGCATCGTCGAGATAGCCGAGCATCATGCTGTCGGTCTTCAGCCAGATCTCGCCGGTCTCGCCCGGCTGCGCATCGACGCCGTCCATCCGCACGACGCGCAGGTCGACGCCCGGGCCGCCGTGGCGGCCGATCGAGCCGGCCTTCGCGATCTGCTCGTCCGGATACAGCGTCGTGCCGGCCGGGCCCGCTTCCGTCATGCCGTACACCTGGAAGAACGCGTCGCTGCGATACGCGCGCGCGAGCCGTTCGGCCTGCGCGGCGCCGATCGGGCCGCCGCCGTACAGCCATGCCCGCACGCTCGACAGGTCGAACGCCGCGAAACCCTCGATCGTGTCGAGCGGCAGCAGGTACGACACCGGCGCGCCGAAATACAGCGTCACGCGCTCGCGCTCGACGGCCTGCAGGAACCGCAGCGGATGGTATTCGCGCAGCAGCACGACGGTGCCGCCCGCATACAGCGTGCCGCCGAACCAGTTGTTGAGCGGCGACGAATGCCAGATCGGCATCGCCATCAGCGTGCGCTCGTTGCGGCCGATGCCGGTCGCGAGGGCCGCCTGCATCGCGGCGAGCGTCACGGTGCGGTGGCTGTGCACGCAGCCTTTCGGGTGGCCGGTCGTGCCGGACGTATAGAGGATCTGCGCGATGTCGCCGTCGGCCGGCTCGATGCCCGCGAGGCCGTCCATCGTTGCGCACAGCGTGTCGAAGCACGGCACGCCGTCGAGCTCGCCTTCGGTCACGAGCCGTCGCGCGGGATGCACGATGCGCTCGACCACCGGCGCGAGCGTCACGTCGAACAGCAGCACCTTGCTGCGGCTGTGTTCGAGCACGTAGTCGACTTCCGGCGCCTGCAGCTTGTGGTTGATCGGCACGAACGTCGCGCCGAGCCGCCACGCGCCGAACATCAGGTCGACGAAGGCCGGCGTGTTGAAGCACACCGCGGCGACACGGTCGCCGGCCGCGACGCCGAGCGCGCTCAGCACGGCCGCCGCGCGGTGCGAGCGCTCGCGCGCGGCGGCATAGGTGATCGTCGCGGATTCGCTGACGAGGAACGGCTTGTCGGGCGTCGCACGGGCGGCGCGGTCGAGGGCGGCGACGAGGTTCATCGGGGCTCCGGGCGGGCGAACGAAGGCGAACGGGGGGAACCGGGCCGGACGAACGGGCGTCAGGCCGGGTACGCGCGCTGCAGCAGCGCGGCGACGTCGATCGCGTGCGGGTCGAAGCCGCCCGCG
>NZ_LDVA01000138.1:0-14481 GCF_050768715.1 Burkholderia sp. ZZQ-2
CGGCGCCGCGTCGCCGGCCAGGTGTCGCTCGTGCGTTCGCTCGACAGGCTGCCGTGCGTGCTGCTGCCCGATGCGCGTCCGTATGCGGGCTGGTTCGACGGCCTCGGCTGCCGCACGCTCGCCGACCTGCGCAACCTGCCGCGCGCGGGGCTGCAGCGCCGCTGCGGTCCCGCGTTGCTGGCCGCACTCGATCGCGCGTACGGCGATGCGGTCGAGCCGCTCGCATGGATGGCGGTGCCGCCCGTGTTCGACGTGCGGCTCGAATTGCCGGAGCGCGTCGAATACGCGGAAGCCGTGCTGTTCGCCGCGCGGTGGCTCGTCGTGCAGCTGTGCGGCTGGCTGGCCGCGCGGCAGCTGTCGCTGGCCGCGATGACGTTCGATCTCGAACACGAGCGCGGCCGCCAGGCCGTGCCGCCGACGCCGCTCGAACTCGCGTTCGCCGCACCCGTGCGCGACGAGACGCACTTCATGCGGCTGCTCGGCGAGCGGCTCGCGCGCGTCGAGTTGCCGGCCGCGGTGATTGCGGTGCGTCTGAAGGCCACGCGCGTCGAATCGGTCGCGCCGCCGGCCGACGATCTTTTCCCCGAGCCGGGCGGCACGAAAGAGACGCGCGCGCGGCTGTTCGAGCTGCTGGTCGCCCGGCTCGGCGCGGAGAACGTGCTGCGCGCGGCACCCGTCGCCGATCACCGGCCCGAGGCCGCGAACCGCTGGCTGCCGCTCGATGCGCAGGCCGGCAAGCCGGCCGGCGGGCCGCCGGCCGTGCCGCCGAGGCCCGCGTGGTTGCTGGACGAGCCGCTGCCGCTGTTGATGCGGGGGGAGCGGCCGGTATTTCATACGCCGCTCAGGATGATGTCGTCGGTGGAACGGATCGAGGCCGGGTGGTTCGATGGCCAGCTCGCCGCACGCGATTACCACGTCGCGCAGGACGAAACCGGTGCGTGCTACTGGGTGTTCAAGGAGCGGGCAGCGAGCGAGGCCGAGCCGCGCTGGTTCCTGCACGGCCTGTTCGGGTGAACGGTCATGGTTGCGGAATTCAGCTGGCTGCCCGATTACGCGGAGTTGTTCTGCCGTTCGAACTTTTCGTTCCTGCATGGCGCGTCGCATGCGGAAGAACTGGTCGAGCGTGCGGCGGAACTCGGCTATCGCGGGATCGCGATCACCGACGAATGCTCGCTCGCCGGCGCACCGCGCATGCACGTCGCGGCGAAGGCGAAAGGGTTGCCGCTCGTCATCGGTTCGTACTTCGAAGTCACACCGGATGAAGTCGCACCGGGCCACGATCCGGGCCCCGGCGCCTTCGGGCTCGTGCTGCTCGCGCAGAATCGGGAAGGCTACGGCAACCTGTCCGAGCTGATTTCGTGGCGGCGGATGGAAGCGCCGAAGGGGACTTACACGCTGACGTCGCACATGCTGTCGAGGCCGCCCGAGGCATTCGCACACCTGCGCGGCATGCCCGACTGCTTCGCGATTCTCGTGCCCGCGTACCCGGTGCGGGCGGACGTGCTCGATGCACAGGTCGCGTGGTTTCGCGCGACGTTCGGCGAGCGTGCACGGCTCGGGCTCGTGCAGTTGCAGCGCGCGCTGGACGGTGCGCAACGCGAGGAGATTCGTGCGGCCGGCGAGCGGCGCGGCGTGCGCATCGTCGCACTCGGCGACGTGACGATGCACCGGCGCTCGTGCAAGGAACTGCAGGACGTGATGACGGCGATTCGTGTCGGGATGCCTGTCGCGGAATGCGGTTATGCGCTCGCGCCGAATGCGGAGCAGCATCTGCGTGCGCGCGGGCGGATCGGGAAGCTGTTTTCGCCGGAAGAGATCGCGGAAACGTGCGCGATGCTCGACGGCTGCAATTTCTCCCTCGATGACCTGAAGTATGAATATCCGCTCGAACTCGTCCCGCGCGGGCATACGCCGACGAGCTACCTGAAGCAGGAGACCTGGGCGGGTGTGGCCCGGCGTTACTGGAATGGTGTGCCGGAGAAAGTAGCCAGGCAGATCCGGTATGAACTCGCCCTGATCGCGAAACTGAAATACGAGCCGTTCTTCCTGACCGTCTACGACATCGTCAAATTCGCGCGCAGTCAGAACATCCTGTGCCAGGGGCGCGGCTCGGCGGCGAACTCGGTGGTCTGCTATTGCCTCGGCATTACCGAGGTCGATCCCGATCAGAGCACGATGCTGTTCGAGCGCTTCATCAGCGCGGAGCGCGGCGAGCCGCCCGATATCGACGTCGATTTCGAGCATCAGCGTCGGGAAGAAGTGATCCAGCATATCTACGAGAAGTACGGGCACGATCGCGCCGCACTGGCGGCCGCCGTATCGACCTATCGCCCGCGCGGCGTGCTGCGCGAGACCGGCAAGGCGCTCGGTGTCGATCCGGTGCTGGTCGATCGCGTCGCGAAAGCGCATCGCTGGTTCGACGGCAGTCGCGACCTGCTGCAGCAATTCTCGACGACCGGGCTCGATCCCGAGACGCCGCTCATCCAGGCGTGGGCCCGGCTCGCCGCGCGGCTGCTGAACTTCCCGCGCCATCTGTCGCAGCACTCGGGCGGCTTCGTGATCAGCCGCGGCAAGCTCACGCGGCTCGTGCCGGTCGAGAACGCGGCGATGGACGGGCGGCGCGTGATCCAGTGGGACAAGGACGATCTCGAAGCGCTCGGGCTGATGAAAGTCGACGTGCTCGCGCTCGGCATGCTGTCGGCGCTGCATCGCGCGTTCGACATGCGCACCGCATGGCGAGGCCCGCCGAAGGCAGACGGCAAGCCGTTCACGTTGAAGCACATTCCGAAGGATGACGACGCAACTTACGACATGATCTGCCGCGCCGACACGGTCGGCGTGTTCCAGATCGAATCGCGCGCGCAGATGTCGATGCTGCCGCGCCTGCGGCCGCGCACTTATTACGACCTGGTGATCGAGGTGGCGATCGTGCGGCCGGGGCCGATCCAGGGCGGGGCAGTGCACCCTTATCTGAAACGACGCCAGGGCATCGAAAAGGTCAGTTATCCAAAGGAGGACCTGAAGCCCGCCCTCGAACGGACGTACGGCGTGCCGATCTTCCAGGAACAGGTGATGCAGATCGCGATGATCGCGGCCGGCTTCACGGCCGGTGAGGCCGACCAGTTGCGTCGCGCGATGGCCGCGTGGAAGCGCAAGGGCAATCTGGAGCAATATCACGGCAAGATCGTCGACGGGATGCGCGAGCGCGATTACCCGCCCGAGTTCGCCGAACAGATCTTCGAGCAGATCAAGGGCTTCGGCGATTACGGTTTCCCCGAGAGCCACGCGGCGAGCTTCGCGAAGCTCGCCTACGCCAGCAGCTGGCTCAAATGCCACGAACCGGCGATCTTCCTCGCCGCATTGCTGAACAGCCAGCCGATGGGTTTCTATCCGCCGTCGCAACTCGTGCAGGACGCGAAGCGTCACGGCGTGCAGGTCCTGCCGATCGACGTCACGCAAAGCGGCTGGGAGGCATCGCTCGAAGCGCTGCCCGGCCAGCCGCCTCCGCACGGACAGCCGGCCGTCCGGCTCGGGCTGTCGCTCGTGAGCGGTCTGGGAGAAGCCGCTGTCCGCAGGATCGAAGCCGCACGCGCGGCGGGCCCCTTCGACAACGTCGACACTCTCGCGCGTCGCGCGCAGCTCGAGCGCCGCGATCTCGAGGCGCTCGCCGCCGCGAACGCGCTCGCGACCCTCGCCGGCCATCGTCGCGACGCGCTGTGGCAAGCGGTTGCAGCGGCACCCGAGCGTGACCTGCTCGCGACCGCACCGATCGACGAAGTGGAGAAGCCGGCACTCGGCGCGCCGTCGGAGGCCGACGACATCCTCGCCGACTATCACACCACCGGCCTCACGCTGAACCGTCACCCCGTCGCGCTGCTGCGGCCCGAGCTGCGCGCGCGGCGGCTGTCGTCCGCGGCCGAATTGCACGACCGCCCCGACGGCCGGCTCGCGCGCGCGTGCGGGCTCGTGACCGCGCGGCAGATGCCGGGCACCGCGAAAGGCGTGATGTTCATGACGCTCGAGGACGAAACCGGCTGCGTGAACCTGATCGTCCGGCCCGAGCTGCTCGCGCGGCAGCGCCGCGAAACCCTCGATTCGCGGCTGCTCGCCGTGTCCGGCGTGTGGCAGGTCGCGAGCGACGTGAGGCACCTCGTCGCGCAGCATTTCGAGGATCTGACGCCGCTGCTCGGCGGCCTGCGCACGTCGAGCCGCGAGTTCCACTGATGCCAGGTGCACCGCGCGCGGCACGACGGGCGTGAAGCCGATCGATCGTCGCGATGCCGTGAACGCGTCGCGTGTTACGGCATGACGGGCGGATGGTAGGCGAGTGTGCCCGCGAGCGCCCAGAGCATGAAGATCACGAGCGGCAGGTGAACCGCCAGTTGCGTGAACGTGAAACCGACAATGTCGCGGGCACGCAACCCGAGCACCCCGAGTAGCGGCAGCATCCAGAACGGGTTGATCAGGTTCGGCAACGCCTCGGCAGCGTTGTAGACCGTCACGGCCCAGCCCAGATGAACCTGCAGCAGTTTCGCCGCCTCGATGACGTACGGCGCCTCGATGATCCACTTGCCGCCGCCGGACGGCACGAAGAACCCGAGCACGGCCGAATACACGCCCATCACTGCGGGAAACGACGCATGCGACGACATCGCAACGAAGAAATGGGCGAGGTGATCGGAGAGCGGCAGGCCGGCGGGCGCCGCCGCCTTTGTCAGGATGTAGGCGATCCCGCCGTACAGCGGAAACTGGATCAGCACACCCGCAACAGACGGCACCGAACGCGCGACGGCATTGAGGAATCGTCTCGGCCGCCAGTTCAGCAGCATGCCCAGCAGCAGGAACAGAAAGTTGTACGTGTTCAGATTCGAGATCGCGATCAGCGGATTCTTCGTCGTGAACTCGTGCCAGGCCCAGATCGCGCCGATCGCCACGATGGCAATGGTGACGAGCGGACTGTACTCGAGCCAGTCCCCCGGGCGGGTCGGACGTGCGAGCGTGGCATGGCTTTCGTCGAGATGAATGCCCAGCTCCGCCGCGATTTTCGCCCGTGCGTCGTTGGGCGCGGACAGATACGCGATCAGCAGCGACGCGCCGGTCAGCACGGCGGCCATCAGCATCGACTGCGGGAGAAAGATCGTCTCGGTGAAGGGTATGACGCCGGAGATGGCCAGCAGCGCCTTGGGCAGGCTGTCCGGATTTGCCTGCAATTGCGAGGCGGATGAACTCAATCCCAGCGCCCACGTCGCACCCATCCCGAGATAGGCCGCCGCGCCCGCTGCCCGGTAATCCATGCGCAGATCGGTGCGGCGGGCCAGCGCACGGACCAGAAGGCCGCTGAAGATCAGGCTGATCGCCCAGTTGAACAGCGATGCGACGATACTGACGAGCGCAACGAACGTTACCGATGCGCGCCCGGACGACGGCAGGCGCGCGAGCGCATCGATCAGCCTCGACGCGGGCGGCGACACCGCGACGACATAGCCCGAGATGGCGACGATCGCCATCTGCATCGTGAACGGGATAAGACTCCAGAAGCCATCGCCGAACGCAATGCCGACCCGCGTGACCGGCGCACCGGCTGCCAGTGCGCCCACCGCCACGATCACCACGGCGAGCGCGGCGAAGATATAGGCGTCCGGGAACCACTTTTCCGACCAGCGTGCCATGCCCGCGGCCATCCGCTCCAGCATGCGTTCACGGTCGACCGCCGGCGCGTCGCAGTCCTGTACGTCCATCAGCTCTTTCATTTCGATCTCCTTGCCCGTCACGGCTTCAGTTTGTCTTTTCAACTATTTGAACGGCCGCGGCCAGATCCTCGAGTGCGGTGCCGACCGCCTTGAACACGGTGCGCTGGCTGTCGTTCGTCCGCCCCTGTGCTTCGCCCCGGCACAGCGCCGTCAGTGTCCGGTTCAGGCGGTCGGGCGCAATGACGTTGCGCGCGAGCGGACCCAGAAGGTCGCCCGATTTCTGCGGTGCCTCGTCCGTATCGACATAAATCTCCGCCTGCCGGAAGCAATCGTCGTCGGCTTCGCGCATGCGCGGCGTAAAGCTGCCGATCAGGTCCAGGTGCGACCCCGGTGCGAGCCACGCGCCGCGGACAATTGGTTCCGTCGCAAGCGTCGCGCAGGTGACGACGTCCGCGCGACGGATGCTTGCCTCGAGGTTCGTGACGGGTGAGGCATCGAAACCGAGCCGGGTCAGCCCGTCGACCAGTCGTGCAACCGCGTCGCGATCCCTGTCCCAGACCTCGACGACCGAGATCGGCAACTGGCTGCGATAGGCGGGCGGAACCAGGCTGCCGACCCGGCCGGCCCCCATCAGCACGAGGCGCGACGCATCCGGGCGGGCCAGATAGGTCGCGGCCAGCGCAGACGCAGCCGCGGTGCGGCGCGACGTGATTTCGTTTCCGTCCAGCTGCGCAAGCGGCTGGCCTGTCCGCCCGTCATAGAGCACGTAGGTCGAGTGCAGTCCGGGCAGGCCGTGTCTCGCATTGCCCGGGAAGATGTTGACCGTCTTGATGCCCAGGTAGCCGTTGTCTTCCCACGCGGGCATGATGAGCACCGTGCCTTCGTCTTCGCCGTCGGCATGGAGTGTGTGCGCGTGGCGAAGCGGGACGTGGCAGCCGTCGATGAACGCCTGTCGCAGGCGTGCGACCAGCGATTCGAAATCCAGTGCGTCGCGTGTCGCGACGGCGTCGAAAAATTTCATGGTGAACCTTTCCTCGAACGGGGGTTATGCGTCGATGCTGACGTCGGTGGCCGGAATGGCCTGGCAGGCGAGGCACATGTCCGGTTCGTCCGGTCCATGCCCGCTCAAATGCGTGACTTCGCCCGACATGACCTTGACCGCGCAGCTCTCGCATTGCCCGACCCGGCAACCGCTCGGCAATGCGATGCCGAGACGTTCCGCGAACGACAGCAGGCTGCCGTCGCGAGCTGTCCAGGTGGCCGTGCGACGCGATCGCGCGAACTGCACCGCGTATTGCTTCGACGGGTCGGGCGTCGGCCTGGACGGCGACCTGAACGCCTCCTTGAAGATGTCGAACGGCGGTACGCCGCGCTCGATCAGTCCCGACGCAATCGCCTGCATCATCGGTTCGGGGCCGCACAGAAAAAAACGCGCGCGCCGCCGGATCAGGTCGTCGTCGACCACGTCGGCCGACAGGTAGCCGAGCATCTGATAGTCGTGTCCCGGCGTTTCGTCGTGCGGCTGGTTGTAGCAGTTGACGACCTCGAGCGTCGGCAGCCGCCGCTTCAATGTCTCGATGCGTTCGCGGAACGCGTGGGTCGTGCTGTTCAGGTTTGCATAGAAGAGTCTCGACTCCGGCGCGCGGTCCGCCTGGTCCCGGATCGATTCCAGGTACGAGATGAAGGGCGTGATGCCGATGCCGCCGGCGAACATCACGACCGGCTGCCGCGACGCCGGCGGCACGACGAACGTCCCGCCGGGCGCACCGAGCAACACGGAGTCGCCGACCTTGAGCGTGCCGTGGATGTACGACGACATCGCGCCTTCGAACGCCGTGCCGTCGCGGGTCCGGCCTTTCTGGTGGCGTACCGAGATGGAGTACGTGCGGCGATCGTCTTCGCGGGCGGCGCCCGTCAGCGAATAGGCGCGCGTCGTCCCGCCGTCGCCGAGCGACGGGACATGCAAGCTCACGTGCTGGCCGGGCAGATAGTCCGGCAGTGCGCCGCCGTCCGCAGCGCGAAACGTGACGGTTCGCACGCCGCTCGCTTCTTCGTGCATGGCGGATACGACAAAATCCCGCAGGCCTTTCCACGACCGGCGCGACGCATCGACCGACGGGTCGAGCCTGATGCGGCAACGCACGGAACGCAGCGGCGACGATCCGCTGACCGGATCGAGTTTCGTCGCCGAGACGAGGCGGTTGAAATTGCTGTTGTCGTGCCCGTCCACCGGGAGCGCATCCTGGCCGACCTCGTCGCAGGCTTGCCACCAGCCGTATTCGGCCACGATCACGTCGCGGGCGAGTTCCGGGACGACGCGTGCCTTGAAGCGTGCCGAGCCGTTCGTCGTTTCGATCAGGCACCAGTCGCCGTCGACGATGCCGTGTTCCGCCGCCCGTTCGTCATTGAGTTCCGCCACCGGGTACGGCGCGCGGCGACGCAGGCTTGGCAGGCCGCGATGCTGGCTGTGGCAGTAGTACCCGTTCTTCATCGAGGTCAACGTACAGGGGAAGCGACGGCGATTGTCCGCCCGCGCATCTTCGCCGTGCTGCGGCGGTACGTACCGCGGAACGGGCGGGTAGCCGTGACGATGCAGTTTCTCGGAGTACAGTTCGACCCGCCGCGTCTCCGTGTTGAAACCACGCACACCGTCGGGTGTCGCCGCCGCGTACTGCCGCTCGTTTTGAGGCAACGGCCTGACGATGCCTTCCGGATGGGCGCGCAGCGACGCAACGTCCAGCCCGAGCGGTTCGAGCACGTGATTCCATCCCGCCTCGATGCTGCCGCCGAAGAATGTGTCCTGCATGCCGAGTCGCACGGCGAGGTCGAAGACGATGTCGTAGTCCGCGCGGCTCTCTCCTCTCGGCGGCACCATGCGCTGCCTGAGCTGCACGAGTTCGACCGCGCGCTCGTCGATCTCGAAGCCGAGACGCAGGCCTTCCCGTTCCCACGGTGTGTTCACGGGCAGCAGGATGTCCGCATAGCGTGACGACGGTGTTTCGAAGAGATCGCAGTGAACATGAAAGTCGAGCGCGCAGAGCGCGTCGTGCGCGACGCCGCCATCCGCCTGGGACAGCACCATGTTCGTACCGAACGCGACCAGCGCACGGACGCGGTAGGGCTCGCCGTCGAGGATGGCGCGATAGACGTCGCGCGCCGTGACCCAGCCTTGCGACGGCGGGCCGAGCGGCCGATCCGCGAGGCCGAGCGCTTTTGCGCGTTGCTGCGGGTTCAGCATCGCGTAGCTGCTGACCGGGTTGGCCGGCTGCTTCGTCCATTCCCGATTCGAGCCGCGCGTGTCGAACGCACCCGTCAACGCATACAGCGTCGCAATCGCGCGCTCGGTCTGGGTGGCGTTGGTGTGCATGCCGACACCCGACCACGCGTGATAGGCGATTGCCTGATGCGGCCGCAGCATTCGGGCGGCTTCGACGATGTCGGCTGCGTCGACCCCGGTGATCGCCGCCGCATGTTCCGGCGTAAAGGGGGCGAGCGCCGCCGAATAGAGGTCGAAGGCCGGTGTGCATGCCACGTGCATGTTGTGCCCGGCCGAATCCCGGACCGCCACATGGCGGACGCCGGCCATCGACAGATCGGAAGGTCGGGTCGCGGTTTCCTCTCCGGCCAGTTCCAGCCGGTCGAGCGTCGCGTTCCAGAGCACGTACCGGTTGCCCGGCGCATCGCCGTCGATGTCGCGCTCGCGCAGAAACCGTCCGGTGTCGGCACGCACGAGCAATGGGCCGTTCGTCCATTCCCGGACGAACGCATCGTCGACGTTGCCGGTCGCGATCATCTGCCGTGCGATCGCCATCGCGAGCGCGCCGTCCGTCCCGGGATTCACGCGCAGCCACAGATCGGCCTCGCGTGCGAGTGCGGTCGGCCGCGGATCGACGACGATCAGCCTGGCCCCGTTGCGGCGGCCCTTCGCGATGGCGTCGGCCTGCGCCAGCCAGGTGTTGGCGGGATTGTTTCCCCACAGCACGATGAGTTCGGCATTCCGGTAATCCGCGGCTGGAATGCCGCAGCCGAACGTAAAGGCATGCGCGCTGTCCTTGTGCCAGTTGCAGATCTCGGTCGCGTAGCAGATGTTCGGGCTCCCGAATGACCAGACGAATCGCTCGACCCAGTCGATGCTGTCGCTCATCGGCGTTCCGCTTGGCGTGGTGACGCCAAACGCGACCGACTCGGCACCGTTTTCCCGTTTGAAATGAGCAAGACGTTCCGCGATCTCGGAGAGCGCTTCATCCCAGCCGATGCGCTGCCAGCCGGGGTCGGCGGCATTCTTCGGGCGCGTGCGCCGCATGGGATGCAACACCCGATTCGGATGATGTACGAGTTCGGGCGCGGCCTTTCCCTTCATGCACATCGCGTGGCCGGTCGGATGCGTGTCGTCGGGGCGGACCTTGATCATCGTGTCGCCGCGCACGACGTTGACCGTGCCGCAGCGCGACCGGCACAACGTGCAATAGCCTTTCTTTTCCTGCGTCTCCATCGGTTCGCATCGTCCACGTCATGTTTGCGACTATGCTAGGAAGCGGAGGCAGCCATGACAAATTCATCCTTTCGATGGTCCGATATATATTGAATCAATACCTCGGCCGTCGATCCGACGTACCGTCCGCCCCTTCGGGGCAACGCTGATCCTGCGCTGCCCGCACTTCCCGGATCCTTTCCCGTGAACACGCACATCACCCTGCGCCAGATCGAATACTTCGTCTCCGTTGCCGATACGGGGCAAATTTCGAAGTCGGCCAATCTCTGTTCGGTGTCTCAATCGTCGATGACGATCGCATTGAGGAAACTCGAGGATTCGGTCGGCGTCACGCTGCTTCTGCGTCATGCGAAAGGCGTCCGTCTGACACCGGCCGGCGAGCGATTCCTGCGTCATGTGCAGCACGCGACGATGTCCATCGACCGCGCCGTTTCAGCCGCGCAGGAGGACCCCGAGCAGATCTCGGGGCATGTCCGTATCGGGATGACCGAAACCATCTCGGCGTATCTGATGCCGTCGCTGATGTCCGCCATTTCGCGGCGGTTCGGCAACCTGGGCGTGAGCATCGTCGAAAACGAACGCGAAGCAATCGAGGAGATGCTGGCCGACGATCGCCTCGATATTGCGCTGCTGCTGGTGTCGAACACCGCGGAAGTCGACGACCTGAAATACGAGACGATTCTTCGTTCGCCGCGCCGGTTGTGGACCCATCCGGATCATCCGCTGCAGGACGCCCGTCGCGTCACCCTCGAAGACGTCGCGCGCGAGAACTATCTGCTGCTGGACATGGACGAGCACCTGCGAACCGTCGGCAAGTACTGGGGAAGCTACGGGATCACGCCGAACGTCTGGATGCAGAGCAAATCGATCGAGGCCGTGAGAAGCCTCGTCGCGCTCGGGCACGGGGTGACCATCCTCTCGGACCTCGTGTACCGGCCCTGGTCCCTGGAAGGCAACCGGATCAGCCGCCGCAATCTCAGCGTGACCGTGCCGACGATGGACGTCGGCGCGGTGTGGCGACGGGGCGGGGCGACGTCGACGCCATGCCGTGCGCTGCTGGATCTGTTCCGCTCGTGGAAAAGGACGGCCGAGTAGGGCAGGGCCTTCGGGCATCACGGTCGTGCCGGATGCGGATCTCGAGCCGGCGGACGACCGCGCGAGAGTCGGCTGCGGTAAACGTTCGTCCCGTCCGCGATCGCATGGTGTGTGCCCGCGGCCTTTCCGGTACCGGCCGGTCCACGTGTCCCCGCCGTACCGGCACCCCGACGCCGATGCATACCAGTCGGCCAAACTGGTTCTATTCCGGTATCGTTTCCATCCCTCCAAACCCGGCAAATCCGGCGCT
Source organism: Burkholderia sp. ZZQ-2 (assembly GCF_050768715.1). Taxonomy (NCBI): domain Bacteria; kingdom Pseudomonadati; phylum Pseudomonadota; class Betaproteobacteria; order Burkholderiales; family Burkholderiaceae; genus Burkholderia; species Burkholderia sp. ZZQ-2. The sequence continues at coordinate 11,528 of NZ_LDVA01000138.1, forward strand.
TGAACTGTCCCCTTGCATACCAATCCGGGTAAATCCCTATCCCGCATCGCGTTGTAAACAAAGGCTTTCTCGCTACTAAAACGCTTGCCGGGCAAGGCTTTCGGCGATTTCCGCGTCGCTAATACCAGTTCGTTGACTGGTATTATGGTGGTTATATAATGCCCTCACTTTCGACGGCCCGAGGTCGTCGTCCGACACCCGGAGGCACATGGAAACCGGCTGGTCCGAACTGGCGCCCGATCCCCTCAGCGATACGCCGCTCTATCTGCAGCTCGCCCGCAACCTGGCGAGCGCGATCCACGCCGGCGCGTGGCGGGCCGGCGAGGCTCTGCCGTCGGAGCGGCTGCTGTCGGTGTCGGTCGGTGTATCGCGGATCACGGCCCGTCGCGCACTCGCGCTGCTGGTCGAGCAGGGGCTGATCAAGCGGGCGCGCGGGGCGGGCAGCTTCATCACGCCGCGCGTCGCCGATCCGCTGTCGCGCCTCGTCGGCTTCACCGCGAAGATGAAGCAGCGCGGCTTCGTGCCCGATTCGGTGTGGCTGTCGCGCACGCTGCGCGCCGCGAGCCGCGACGAGATCACGCATCTCGGCCTCGCCCCCGGCGCGACGGTGGCGCGGCTCGAACGGCTGCGCCGCGCGGACGGCATCGTGATGGCGGTCGAGCACTCGACGCTGCCGGCCGCGGTGGTGCCCGATCCGCAGGCGCTCGGTGCGTCGCTGTACGAATACCTCGACGCGCGCGGGATGACTGTCGTGCGCGCGCTGCAGCACTTTCGCGCGGCGAACGCGACCCACGCGATCGCGAAATGGATGGCGGTGAAGCCGGGCTCGGCGCTGCTGGTGATCACGCGGATCGGCTACGGTGCCGACCAGCGCGCGATCGAAGTGAGCGAAACGTATTGCCGCGACGACTACTACGACTTCGTCGCCGAACTGAAACGCTGACGCGCGAGACTCGCCCGCGTGCGACAGCCGTGAAGCAACGACACGGAATTGCAAATCACGACGCGGATACCCGCGTCACCAGATCATCAAGAGAACGTCATGCTGACTGGAAACATCCTTACCCCCGACGGCTGGATTCACGGTTCGCTCGATAGCGAGAACGGCCGCATCACGACACTCGACGGCACGCCCGTCGATCCCGCGAAGAACGACGCGCCTTACATCCTGCCCGGCTTCATCGACCTGCACGTGCACGGCGGCGGCGGCGCCGACGTGATGGAAGGCGGCGACGCGATCGAGACGATCGCCCGCACGCACGCGCAATTCGGCACGACGAGCCTGCTCGCGACGACGATGACCGCGCCGCGCGACGAACTGATGAAAGTCGTCGGCAATCTCGGCAGCGTCGCGCGTACCCGCACGCCGGGCGGCGCGCGCGTGCTCGGCGTGCACCTCGAAGGCCCGTACATCAACCCCGGCAAGCTCGGCGCGCAGCCCGACGCGGCCGTCTCGGCCGTGCTCGACGAAGTGCTGAAGTACCTGTCGATCGCGCCGATCCGCGTCGTCACGCTCGCGCCGGAAATCGCCGGCCACATCGAGATCATCGGCGAGATGGCCGCGCGCGGTGTGCGCGTGCAGCTCGGCCATTCGCTCGCGACCTACGACGACGCGGTGGCCGCGCTCAAGCACGGCGCGTGCGGCTTCACGCACCTGTTCAACGCGATGTCGCCGCTGCATCACCGCAACCCCGGCCTGGTGGGCGCGGCGCTTGCTCATGCCGAATACGCGGAAATCATTCCCGATCTGCTGCACGTGCACCCGGGCGCGATTCGTGCGGCGCTGCGCGCGATCCCGCGCCTGTACGTCGTGACCGACAGCACGTCCGCAACGGGCATGCCCGACGGCGAATACCGGCTCGGCAGCCAGCACGTGACGAAGTGCCTCGGCGGCGTGCGTCTCGCCGACGGCACGCTCGCCGGCAGCACGCTGACGATGGACCAGGCGCTGCGCAACCTCGTGTCGCTCGGCCTGCCGATCGCCGATGTGTCGAACCGGATGTCGCGTTATGCGGCCGACTACCTCGGCATTGCCGATCGCGGCCGCCTCGAGCGCGGCGCATGGGCCGACCTCGCGGTGTTCGATCGCGACCTGAACCTCACCGCGACCTACGTCGAAGGAGAATCGATTGTCGAATATGCTTAAGGAAGCGCGCGAGTCCGCCCAGGTCGTCGCCGCGCAGATCGCCGACACCACGCGCGTCGAAGCGCTCGCCGGCCAATTGCTCGATCACCCGCCGGCCGTCGCGCTGACGGTCGCGCGCGGCAGCTCGGATCACGCCGCGAGCTATTTCGCGAGCCTGACGATGAGCCGCCTCGGCGTGCCGGTCGCGTCGCTGCCGATGTCGGTCGCCACGCTGCAGCAGGCGCCGCTGAAGGTGCAGGACCAGCTCGCGATCGCCTTCTCCCAGTCGGGCAAGAGCCCCGATCTCGTCAACACGATGGCCGCGCTGCGCGAAGCCGGCGCGCGCACCGTCGCGGCCGTGAACGTGCTGCCGTCGCCGCTCGCCGACGCGTGCGAGCACCAGTTGCCGCTGCTCGCCGGCCCCGAATTGTCGGTCGCCGCGACGAAGAGCTATATCGCGATGCTGTCGCTGTCCGCGCAGATCGTCGCGTACTGGCAGCGCGACGCCGCGCTGATGACCGCATTGCGCGGCCTGCCCGACGTGCTCGCGCAGGCCGGCCGGCTCGACTGGTCGCAGGCCGTCGCCGCGCTGGCGGGGGTCGAGCGGATGATCGTGATCGGCCGCGGCCTGGGCCTCGCGATCGCGCAGGAAGCCGCGCTGAAGCTGAAGGAAACCTCCGGTATCCAGGCCGAGGCGTTCTCGAGCGCCGAAGTCCGTCACGGCCCGATGGAGCTGATCGACCGCGACTATCCGCTGCTCGTGTTCGCCCCGCCGGGGCCCGAGCAGGCCGGCCTGCTGCAGCTCGCGCAAGACATGCGCGCACGCGGC
>NZ_LDVA01000139.1:0-606 GCF_050768715.1 Burkholderia sp. ZZQ-2
TGCGTCATGCGTGTCGTGTGCGGCGTCGGGGCCGAACGACGCGAGCGCGAGCTCGCGTTCGAGCGGCGTCAGGCCGTCGTGCGCGAGCGCTTCGGGCGGCCGCGTCACCACGTGCTCACCTTGCCGATCGCGGCGGCGACGCGCTGCCAGCGCGTGGGCAGCGTCGCGTCGACCTCGCCGGTCGCGGCGTGCGCGCGGCAGCCGCCGCGCTCGATCGACGCGTCGGTGCGCACGTTCCAGCCGAGCGTATCGAGATCGTCCTGCAGATAGGCTTCGACGACGGGCAGGTCGGCCGGATTCACCGCGAGATGCGGCGCGCCGGACAGCGCGGGTTCGGCCGCGAGCACGTCGCGCACGGCCGCGACGAGCGCGGCGGGGTCGTGCTTCACGTGCTGGCGCACGACCTGTTGCGCGATGTCGAGCGCGAGCTGCGCGATGTCGGCGGCCAGATCGTGCTCGACGCTCGACACGGCCTCGCGGAACGACGCGGCGAGCGCCGCGAGCTGCGCGGCCTGTTCGCGCGCGTCGGCCTGGCCGGCTTCGAACCCCTGTGCGCGGCCCTGCTCGAAACCGGCCTGGTAGCCGAGCGCCTGGCCTTCGACATGG
>NZ_LDVA01000140.1:0-294 GCF_050768715.1 Burkholderia sp. ZZQ-2
CTCGATCGACAGCGTGGTCGCGTCGAGGTTGACGATGGTGCCCGCAGCGGACTCGCCCGTCACGACGATCGGGACGTCGATGGCGACCTTCTCGCCCTTCTTCACGACGAGCAGGTCGATGTGCTCGATGATCTGGTGCACCGGGTCGCGCTGGACGTCCTTGACGAGGGCGAGCTGGCTCTTGCCCTCGATGTCGAGCTCGAGAAGAGCGTTGGCGCGACGGATGATGAGCGAGACCTGGTGGCCCGGCAGCGCGACGTGCACCGGCTCAGTGCCGTGGCCGTAGATGACGGC
>NZ_LDVA01000141.1:0-295 GCF_050768715.1 Burkholderia sp. ZZQ-2
GCAGGCCATCGAGCGCGTGCTGGCCGTCGCGGCCCGTCACGCGGCCTTGCAGCGCGTCGAGCAGCGGGCCGATCCGGTCCGCGCGGCTGGTGTTCTGATACAGCGTGGCCGTATCGCGCACGGCCGCGAGGCTCGGCGAACGCGCGGCCAGCAGCTCGCGCAGCAACGGCTCCGCGCGCGCCCAGTCGCGCTGCGCGAGCAACGCATCGGCAAGCTGCAGCTTCGCGTCCGGATTGTCCGGCTGCATCGCGAGTGCCGCACGCGCCGCGCGCTCCGCGTCCTGCGGACGTCCCGC
>NZ_LDVA01000142.1:0-334 GCF_050768715.1 Burkholderia sp. ZZQ-2
GCGGCCGAATTGCGCGAGCTCGCCGAACGCCTGCACGCGCCGGTCGCGCTGACGATCAACGCGAAGGGTCTGCTGCCGGCCGGCCATCCGTTGCTGATCGGCTCCACGCAATCGCTGCCCGCCACCCGCGCGACGATCCGCGACGCCGACGTGGTGCTCGCCGTCGGCACCGAGCTCGGCGAAACGGATTACGACGTCACGTTCGACGGCGGCTTCGCGATCGATGGCCGGCTGATTCGCATCGACATCGACGCGCAGCAGCTGATGCGCAATGCCCGCGCGGAGATCGCCATCGCCGGCGATTCGCGGCTGGCGCTCGGCGCGCTGTCGACCC
>NZ_LDVA01000143.1:0-3405 GCF_050768715.1 Burkholderia sp. ZZQ-2
CCGCATCGGGCGCCGAAGGCAGCTCGATCCGCGTCGGCGTCGAGAAGGTCGACCAGCTGATCAACCTCGTCGGCGAACTCGTGATCACGCAGGCGATGCTCGCGGAAACCGCGAGCGCGTTCGATCCGGCGCTGCACGACCGCCTGTTCAACGGGATGGCGCAGCTCGAGCGCAACGCGCGCGACCTGCAGGAAGCGGTGATGTCGATCCGGATGATGCCGATGGACTACGTGTTCAGCCGCTTCCCGCGGCTCGTGCGCGACCTCGCCGGCAAGCTCGGCAAGCAGGTCGAGCTTGTCACGTTCGGCCAGGCGACCGAGCTCGACAAGAGCCTGATCGAACGGATCATCGATCCGCTCACCCACCTCGTGCGCAACAGCCTCGACCACGGGATCGAGACGGTCGACAAGCGCGTCGCCGCTGGCAAGGACGCGGTCGGCCAGCTCGTGCTGTCGGCCGCGCATCACGGCGGCAACATCGTGATCGAGGTGAGCGACGACGGCGCGGGCCTGAACCGCGAACGCATTCTCGCGAAGGCCGCGAAACAGGGCATGCAGGTGTCCGACAACATCAGCGACGACGAAGTCTGGCAATTGATCTTCGCGCCGGGCTTCTCGACCGCCGAGACGGTGACCGACGTGTCGGGCCGCGGCGTCGGGATGGACGTCGTGAAGCGCAACATCCAGTCGATGGGCGGCCACGTCGAGATCACGTCGCAGGCCGGCCGCGGCACGACCACGCGGATCGTGCTGCCGCTCACGCTCGCGATCCTCGACGGGATGTCGGTGAAGGTCGGCAACGAGATCTTCATCCTGCCGCTGAACTTCGTGATGGAGTCGCTGCAGCCGTCGAACGACGACATCTACACGGTCGGCAACGGCGAGCGCGTGGTGCGTGTGCGCGGCGAATACCTGCCGCTCGTCGCGCTGCACGAGGTGTTCTCGGTCGATGACGCGCGCACCGACCCGACGCAGGGGATCGTCACGATCATGGAAACCGAGGGGCGCCGCTTCGCGATGCTGATCGACGAACTGGTCGGCCAGCAGCAGGTGGTCGTGAAGAACCTCGAAACCAACTACCGCAAGGTGCACGGCATCTCGGCGGCGACCATCCTCGGCGACGGCAGCGTCGCGCTGATCGTCGACGTCGCGGCGCTGAACCGCGAAACCCGTGCGACGCACGGCGCCCGTGCCGGCGCCGAGCTCGCGATGTTCTGATGTCTCTCGCCATTCAACCGATTGGGGGCAAACGTGTCTGCTGAAGTCCAAATGATCAATCCGGCCGCGGCGAACGCGGCAACGAGCCGCCGCGACGCGGAACAAGGCGACGCGACGGGCCAGGAATTCCTGGTGTTCACGCTCGGCGACGAGGAATACGGGATCGACATCCTGAAGGTGCAGGAAATCCGCGGCTACGACAGCGTCACGCGCATCGCGAACGCGCCGGATTTCATCAAGGGCGTGATCAACCTGCGCGGGATCATCGTGCCGATCGTCGACATGCGGATCAAGTTCCATCTCGGCCGCGTCGAGTACGACCACCAGACGGTCGTGATCATCCTGAACGTCGCGCATCGCGTGGTCGGGATGGTGGTCGACGGCGTGTCGGACGTGCTGACGCTGCAGACCGACCAGATCATGCCGGCGCCGGAATTCGGCGCGACGCTGACGACCGAGTACCTGACGGGCCTCGGCACGGTCGACGGCCGGATGCTGATCCTGATGGACATCGAGAAGCTGATGTCGAGCCGTGAAATGGCGCTGATCGAGACGCTCGGCGGGTAAGCGCGCCGCGCGCGCAGGAATTTCGGGAGAATCTGCAATGTTGCATAACTGGTCGATCCGCACGACGCTCACGGCGGTCGGACTCATCCTCGTGGCGCTGGCCGCAGCCGTCGGCGGGCTCGGCCTGTACGCGCTGAATCAAGCGAGCCGCTCGCTCGACGAGATCGCGCACGTCGACCTGCCGGCGATCCATGCGCTCGACGACACGTCGGCGCAGTTGCTGCGCGCGCGCGTGGCGCTCGACCGCTTCCGCACCCTGACCGAAACCGGCAACACGGCCGACGCGGCCAAGGTGCTCGACCGCGCGCAGGAGCTGTACGCGAAGTCGAACCAGAACTGGCAGGCGTTCCAGGCCACGCCGAAGCTCGGCGTCGAGCAGGCGCTCGTCGACGAACTCGCCGCACGCTATGCGACGATCGTGAAGGAAGGCGTCGAGCCCGAATTCGCGGCCGCGCGCGCGGGCGACATGGCCGCGTACCACGCGGTCGCCGATACCAAGATCAGCCCGATGTTCGTCGCGTACGACCAGGCGGCAGCGGCCGTGGTCGCGTCGCTGCAGAAGCGCGCGGAAGATCGCCAGGCCGCGACGCAATCGCAGATCTCGCTGATGATCGGGCTGATCGCGGCCGGCATCGCGATCGCGTTCGTCGTCGTGATCGCGATCCGCTTCGCGCTGCGCGGGCTGATCGTGCAGCCGCTCGAGGACGCGATCGCGCACTTCGAGCGCATCGCCGGCGGCGACCTCACCGAGCCGGTGAACGTGTTCAGCACCAACGAGATCGGCCGCCTGTTCGGCGGCATCAAGCGGATGCAGGACGCCGTCACGACGATGGTGCAAGCCGTGCATCGCGGCACCGAGTCGATCGACGTCGGCGCGCGCGAGATCTCGACCGGCAACACCGACCTGTCGCAGCGTACCGAGGAGCAGGCCGCGTCGCTGCAGGAAACCGCGTCGAGCATGGAGCAGCTGACGGGCACCGTGCGCCAGAACGCGGAGAACGCGCGGCAGGCCAGCCAGCTCGCGGTGAACGCGTCCGACATCGCGACGCAGGGCGGCGACGTGGTCGGCCAGGTCGTGTCGACGATGCAGGACATCGCGGCGAGCTCGGGCAAGGTCGTCGACATCATCGGCACGATCGAAGGCATCGCGTTCCAGACCAACATCCTCGCGCTGAACGCGGCGGTCGAAGCCGCGCGCGCGGGCGAACAGGGCCGCGGCTTCGCGGTGGTCGCGGGCGAGGTGCGCTCGCTCGCGCAGCGCAGCGCGAGCGCCGCGAAGGAAATCAAGCAGCTGATCGGCGATTCGGCCGAGAAGGTCGAAAGCGGGTCGGCGCTCGTGTCGCGCGCCGGTTCGACGATGGACGAGATCGTGCAGGCCGTGCGCCGCGTGACCGACATCATGGGCGAGATCAGCGCCGCGTCGGACGAGCAGTCGACCGGCATCGAGCAGGTCAACCGCGCGGTCGGCCAGATGGATTCGGTCACGCAGCAGAACGCGGCGCTCGTCGAGCAGGCGGCCGCCGCGGCCGCGTCGCTCGAGGAGCAGACGCGCCAGATGAAGACGGTCGTCGCTGGCTGGCGCGTCGCGGGCGGCATCGTGCTCGCGCCGTCGCGCGGTGTC
>NZ_LDVA01000144.1:0-3163 GCF_050768715.1 Burkholderia sp. ZZQ-2
CCCCGGCGCCGGTTCGCGCCGCCGCGCCGGTACCGGTACCGGCCGCGCCCCACGCGACTGAAACGCCTGCCGCTCCGGCCCCCGCACCATCGGTTCCCCCCACTCCGCCCAAACCGCGCGAGCCCGACATCGTCGAGCGTGCATTCCGCGCCGCGCGCGACTGGCTGCTCGGCGGCAACACGGTCGTGCGCGTCGGGATCGTCGTGCTGTTCTTCGGGGTCGCGTTCCTGCTCAAGTACGCGGCCGACAACAACATGCTGCCGATCGAATTCCGCCTCGCGGGCACCGCGCTCGCAGCGGCCGCGCTGCTCGCGATCGGCTGGCGCGTGCGTGCGCGCCGCGCGGCGTACGGGCTCGTGCTGCAGGGCGGCGGCGTCGGCATCCTGTACCTGACGATCTTCGCCGCGACCAAGCTTTACGCGCTGCTGCCCGTCGGCGCCGCGTTTCCGCTGATGGTCGCGGTATGCGCGCTGAGCGCGTTCCTCGCGGTGCGGCAGAACGCGCTGCCGCTCGCGTTCATGGGCACCGCGGGCGGCTTTCTCGCACCGGTGCTGCTGTCGACCGGGCACGGCAACCACGTCGCGCTGTTCAGCTACTACGCGCTGCTGAACGCGGGCATCTTCGCGATCGCGTGGTTCAAGGCCTGGCGTCCGCTGAACCTGCTCGGCTTCGCGTTCACGTTCACGATCGGCTCCGCGTGGGGCGTGACGGCCTATCGCCCCGCGCTGTTCGCGAGCACCGAGCCGTTCCTGATCCTGTTCTTCCTGATGTACGTCGGCATCGCATTGCTGTATGCGGTTAAGCGCGAGCTCGCGCTGCGGCACTACGTCGACGGCACGCTCGTGTTCGGCACGCCGATCGTCGCGACCGCACTGCAGGCGTCGCTCGTGAAGGACATGCCGTTCGGGCTCGCGTGGAGCGCCGTCGCGCTGTCGGCGTTCTACGTCGTCGTCACCGCATGGCTCGCGCGGCGCCGCGACCGCCTCGCGCTGCTGTTCGAATCCACGCTCGCGCTCGCGGTGATCTTCGCGACGCTGGCCGTGCCGCTCGCGTTCTCCGGCCCGACGACCAGCGCCGCGTGGGCGATCGAAGGCGCGGCCGTCGTCTGGCTCGGCGTGCGCGAGAAGCGCATGCTGCGGTTCGGCTTCGGGCTGCTGATGCAGCTCGCCGCGGCCGGCGCGTTCTTCACGAGCCTGCTCGGGCCGGCCGACGCCACCGCGCTGCCCGTGCTCAACAGCCCCTACATCGCGATGCTGCTGATCGCGCTCGCCGGCCTGTTCACCGGCTGGTGGCTGCACGGACGCGCGGAAGCGCGCGCGTGGCATGCGTGGATGCCCGAGATCGGCGCCGCGGCAGCCGCGTGGGGACTGCTGTGGTGGATAAGCGGCGGGCTGCACGAGATCCTCGTCTACGCGAGCCGTCACGTCGATCTGCATGCCGACCGCTTCGTCGTCGATTCGACCGCGCTGTTCGCGGCCGGCACCGCATGGCTCGCGCACGTCGCGCGCCGCCGGCTGGCGTGGCCGCTCGCCGAATGGCCCGCGCTCGCGCTGACGCCCGTGCTGGCACTGCTCGCGCTGCGGGCGTTCGATGCGCATGAAGCGCCGCTGTCGGGGATGGGCGCGCTCGCGTGGCCTGTCGCCGTCGGCGCCGGCCTTGCACTGCTGTGGCGCCAGTCGCGCGGCACGGCAAGCGCCGATCCTGCGGAAGGCGCGACGCCCGGCACCGCACCCGGCCTCGCGCAAGCCGTCGCCGCAGGCATCATCGCGCCGCTGCACACGCTGACGTTCTGGACCCTGTGCGGGCTGCTGTCGCTCGAAGGCTTCTGGCGCCTGCGCGCGTTCGTGCCCGAAGGCGCATGGAGCTGGAGCGCGTGGGCCTACGGCTTCGGTGTGCTGCTCCTGCTGGTGTCGGGCCCCGGCTCGCGTCTGCGCTGGCCCGTCGCGGCGTTCCCGCGTGCTTACCAGGTGTGGGGCGCGGCACCGCTCGCCGCGCTGCTGTGGCTGTGGAGCATCGCCAGCGCGATCAGCGACGGCAACGCGGCGCCGCTCTTCTGGCTCCCGCTGCTCAACCCGCTCGACATCGCGCAGTGCCTGGTGTTCGTCGCGTTCACCGTATGGCTGCGCCGCCTGCGCGCGCTCGGCATCGCATGGCATCCGCACATCGTCGACTACGCCGCGATCGCCACCGTGTTCCTGTGGTTCAACGCGCTGATGCTGCGCACGCTGCATCACCGCTTCCACATGGCCTATGACATCGACACGGTGCTGTCGTCGTTCGGCATCCAGCAGGTGTTCATGGTCGGCTGGAGCCTGTTCGCGTTCGCCGGGATGTGGCTGACGCGCCGCGACGGCATCGCCCGCGTGTGCGCGCTCGCGTCGCTGCCGCTCATCGTCGTGATGTGGGTGTGGACCTTCTACGCGAACTTCACGCAGGACGGCGGAAGCTGGGCGCGCGTGCCGCTCTTCAACCCGCTCGATCTCGTGCTCGTGGTCGTCTACGCGCTCGCCGCGTCGTGGTTCGTGCGCGCACGCAAGCTCGGCTGGTCGTTCGGCAACCATCGCGTCGAGCTGCTGAGCGCGGCGGGGGCGACCGCGTTCCTGTGGCTGAACGCAATCCTGCTGCGCACGCTGCATCACTGGGCCGGCGTGCCGTACGAACTCGGCGCGATGGCGGAATCGACGCTCGTGCAGGCGTCGGTGTCCGTGTACTGGACGCTCTGTGCGCTCGCGATCACGATCTGGGCCACGCGCCGCGGGCTGCGTCCGCTGTGGTTCGTCGGCGCCGCATTGCTCGCGCTCACGGTCGTCAAGCTGTTCCTGTTCGACCTGTCGCACGTGACCGGCATCGAGCGCATCGTGTCGTTCATCGGCATCGGCGTGCTGCTGCTGTTGATCGGCTATTTCTCGCCGCTGCCGCCGAAGGCCGCCGCGCAACAGGACGGCCCGCAATGAAACGACTCGCCGCGCTGCTCGGGCTGAGCCTGCTCGCGTCGCTCGCGGCGGCCGACGGCCCGCCCGCGCAGCGCTTCTCGCTCGACCTCGACGGCACCGCCGCGTATTACCAGCTCACCGTGCCGCAGCCGGTTTATGCGGCGAGCCGGCGCGACGATCTCGGCGACGTGCGCATCTTCAACGGCGCGGGCGAGCCGGTGCCGTATTCG
>NZ_LDVA01000145.1:0-4555 GCF_050768715.1 Burkholderia sp. ZZQ-2
CCCGCCTTGCCCTGCTTCGCGACGGCGGCCTGCGCCTGCGCGATCGCGTCCTGGTCGCCGAGGTAATAGTGCTTGATCGGCTTCAGGTTCTCGTCGAGTTCATACACGAGCGGCACGCCGTTCGGGATGTTCAGGCCGACGATGTCGCTGTCCGAGATGCCGTCGAGGTACTTGATCAGCGCGCGCAGCGAGTTGCCGTGCGCGGCGATCAGCACTTGCTTGCCGGCGCGGACCGCCGGGGCGATCGACTCGTTCCACAGCGGCAGCACGCGCGCGACCGTGTCCTTCAGGCACTCGGTGAGCGGCAGCTGCTCACGCGGCACCTTCGCGTAGCGCGGGTCGTTGAACGGCGCGCGTTCGTCGGTCGGCTCGAGCGCGGGCGGCGGCGTGTCGTAGCTGCGGCGCCACACGAGCACCTGGTCGTCGCCGAACTTCGCGGCCGTTTCCGCCTTGTTCAGGCCCGACAGCGCGCCGTAGTGGCGCTCGTTCAGGCGCCACGAGTGGACGACCGGCAGGTACATCAGGTCCATCTTGTCCTGCACGTGCCACAGCGTGCGGATCGCGCGCTTGAGTACCGACGTGTACGCGATGTCGAACGTGTAGCCGGCCTCCTTGAGCAATTCGCCGGCCTGGTAGGCCTCGTTGCGACCCTGTTCGGTCAGGTCGACGTCGACCCAGCCGGTGAAGCGGTTTTCCTTGTTCCACGTCGATTCGCCGTGGCGGATGAGAACGAGTTTGTACATGGATCTTGCGGTCGGTAGTGATAGGGAAGCGGGGCGCGTCGTACGGGACCCGACCGGGGCCCGCCATCGCGCAAGACGGTTATTTTATAATGGCGGGATTGTCCTCATCCGATTTCTCTTTTTCCGGCGGAATTCCGTGACGTTCTTTACCGATTACACCAACCTGGCCCTTATCGCGATCCTGGTGGTATCCGGCGGCCTGCTGGCCTGGCCCGCGCTGCGCCGCGGTCGCGGCGGCCTGTCGGCCGCGGAGGCGACGCAACTCATCAACCGCCGCAACGCGGTCGTGATCGACGTGCGCGCCGCGTCCGATTTCGCGGCCGGCCACCTGCCGTCGGCCCGTCAGGTCGCGGCGGGCGAGATCGGCGCGAAGATCGCGCAGGTCGCGAAGAACAAGAGCACGCCGGTGCTGCTCGTCTGCCAGAACGGCCAGCAGTCGCAGAAGGCGGCGCGCGAGGTCGAGGCGGCGGGCTACGCCGAGGTGCACGTGCTCGAGGGCGGCGTGGCTGCCTGGCAGCAGGCCGGGATGCCGGTCGTCAAACAAGGAGTGGCGAAGTGAACAAGGTTTTGATGTACAGCACGCAGGTGTGTCCGTATTGCATCCAGGCCGAGCGCCTGCTGAAGCTGCGCGGCGTCGAGCAGATCGAGAAGGTGCTGATCGACCGCGATCCGGCCCGCCGCGACGAAATGATGTCGCGCACGGGGCGCCGCACGGTGCCGCAGATCTATATCGGCGACACGCACGTCGGCGGCTACGACGATCTGTCGAAGCTCGACCGCGAAGGCGGGCTCGTTCCGCTTCTGCAAGCGGCCTGATTAGGGCAGAATGGCCGCCGGCCGCGCCGCGGCTTGGGCGCGCAGGATTCATCCGTGGCGGCCGGCGCGAAGCCGGGCCGCCCCGTCACCACTTTTAGGGAAACACCATGTCCGACGTCGAAAACCAACCGTTCTTCAACATCCAGCGCGTCTACCTGAAGGATATGTCGCTCGAGCAGCCGAATTCGCCGGCGATCTTCCTCGAGCAGGACATGCCGTCGGTTGAAGTCGAAGTCGACGTGAAGGCCGACCGCCTCGCGGAAAGCGTGTTCGAAGTCGTCGTGTCGGGCACCGTTACCGCGAAGGTGAAGGACAAGGTCGCGTTCCTGATCGAAGCGAAGCAGGCCGGCATTTTCGACATCCGCAACATTCCGGACGAACAGCTCGACCCGCTCGTCGGCATCGCGTGCCCGACGATCCTGTTCCCGTACCTGCGTTCGAACATCGCCGACGCGATCACGCGCGCGGGCTTCCCGCCGATCCACCTGGCGGAAATCAACTTCCAGGCGCTGTACGAACAGCGTCTCGCGCAGCTTCAGCAGCAGGCCGGCGCCGCAGCAGGCGCGCCGAACGGCACGACGCTGAACTGACGTTTTACTCGGAGGACCGGTGCTGGGTATGAAAGTAGCCGTTCTCGGCGCCGGTGCCTGGGGCACCGCGCTCGCGGGCCATCTGGCCGCGCGGCACGATACGCTTCTGTGGGCGCGCGATGCCGCGCTCATCGCCGGGCTGCAGGCCCGGCACGAAAATTCCCGCTATCTGGACGGCATCGCGCTGCCTGACGCGTTGCGCTACGACGCCGATCTCGGCGCCGCGCTCGCGCACGGCGCCGCGGACGACGCTCTGTGCGTGATCGCCGCGCCGGTGGCCGGGCTGCGCACGCTGTGTCACGCGATGCGCGCCGCGGGCTGCGTGCCCGCGCACATCGTCTGGGTCTGCAAGGGCTTCGAGGCCGACACGCATCTGCTGCCGCACCAGGTGATCGCGGCCGAGCTGCCCGAACAGCACAGCAACGGCGTGCTGTCGGGGCCGAGCTTCGCACGCGAGGTCGGGCAGTCGCTGCCCGTCGCGCTGACGGTGGCGAGCACGTCCGCCGAATGCCGCGAGCGCACGCTCGCCGCGTTCCATCACGGCGCGATGCGGATCTATACGGGTGACGACGTGGTCGGCGTCGAGGTCGGCGGCGCGGTGAAGAACGTGCTCGCGATCGCGACCGGTATTGCCGACGGCCTCGGCCTCGGGCTGAACGCGCGTGCCGCGCTGATCACGCGCGGCCTCGCCGAAATGTCGCGGCTGGGCGTCGCGCTCGGCGGCCGTGCGGAAACCTTCACGGGCCTGACCGGCCTCGGCGACCTGATCCTCACCGCAACGGGCGACCTGTCGCGCAACCGCACGGTCGGCCTGCAACTGGCGGCCGGCCGCACGCTGAACGATATCCTCGGCGCGCTCGGCCACGTGGCCGAAGGCGTGCGCTGTGCGCAGGCCGTGCTGGCCATCGCGCGCGCGCAGTCGATCGAAATGCCGATCACCGAAGCCGTGTGCGGCGTGCTGTTCGACGGCATCGCGCCGCGCGACGCCGTCAGCGGCCTGCTGCGGCGCGACGCGCGCGCCGAGTAACGCGGCCCGGCGCCGCCTGGCGCCGTGTTCGCCGCGGGCGCGCGGCGTCAAAGCGCGCTACGCTTGAACAGTCTCCGGCGCTCCGGGAGGTTGTCATGCTGCAGATCCATTCCACCACGCTCGATGCGCAGATCGTCGACATCACGACGCTCGATGTCGACGCGATCGTCAACGCCGCGAACGGCTCGCTGCTCGGCGGAGGCGGCGTCGACGGCGCGATCCACCGCGCGGCCGGCCCCGGCCTGCTCGCCGAGTGCCGCACGCTCGGCGGCTGCGACACGGGCGACGCCAGGCTCACGCGCGGCCACGGGCTGCCGGCGCGCTACGTGATCCATGCAGTCGGGCCCGTGTGGCATGGCGGCGGGCGCGGCGAGGCCGACCTGCTCGCGTCGTGCTACCGCCGCGCGATCGAGCTGGCCGAGGAGGTCGCGGCGACGTCGATCGCGTTCCCGGCGATCAGCTGCGGAATCTATCGCTATCCGGCCGAAGAAGCCGTCGACATCGCCGTGGGCACCGTCGCCGAAATGCTGCCGCAGGCGCCGAACCTCGCACGCGTGGTGTTCGCGTGCTTTTCCCCTGACATCTACGACCTGTACCGTGCGCGACTCGCGCGGACGTGACGCCTTCCGCGGGGCGGGAGGCGCCGTCCCGGCGTCATGCGCCGCCTTCGAACCCGGCCTGGCGCCACGCCTCGAACACGACCACCGCGACCGTGTTCGACAGGTTCAGGCTGCGGTTGTCCGGCCGCATCGGCAGGCGCACGCGCTGTTCGTTCGGGAAGCGCTCGAGCAGCTCGGCGGGCAGGCCGCGCGTCTCCGAGCCGAACACGAACCAGTCGCCGGGCAGGAATGCATGATCGTGGAAGCGGCCCGAGCCGCGTGTCGTGAACGCGAACATTCGCGCCGGATCGGGCGTTTCCGCCGCGATGAACGTGTCCCAGTCGCGGTGCACGCGCATCTGCGCATACTCGTGATAGTCGAGGCCCGCGCGGCGCATCCGCGCGTCGTCGAGCGGGAAGCCGAGCGGCTCGATCAGGTGCAGGCGCGCGCCCGTGTTGGCGCACAGGCGGATCACGTTGCCGGTGTTCGGCGGGATTTCGGGGGCGACGAGGACGACGTTGAACATGTTTCGGTTTGGCTGGGCCGGCCGGGGCGGCGCTACGCGCGTGTTCCCGGCCGGCCGGTTCGTGACGGCCGCCGCCGTGTCCGGTCGGTCGGCCTCTCTATCTAATTAATCCCTGGCGGTGCGCAGCGCAACCAGATTCGTCACGCGTGCGGCGCCCGCCGCCTTCAGTGCGTGCGCGGCGGCCGCGAGCGTCGCGCCGGACGTCATAACGTCGTCGACGAGCGCAACGTGGCGGCCGGCGACGCCGCCCGCCA
>NZ_LDVA01000146.1:0-8171 GCF_050768715.1 Burkholderia sp. ZZQ-2
GAAGCCGCCGTTCCGCCGGTTTCGACGCCATCCCCGGCACCGAAACCGCCGGACAGCCAGACGGCCGTCGCCGCCGTGAACGCGCTGCCTGCCGAGCAACAGCCGCGTGCGCCGAAGGCGCAGGAAACCGTGCAGGTGCGTTTCAACGTGCGGCCATGGGGCGACGTCTACGTGAACGGCGCGCGGCGCGGCGCGAGCCCGCCGCTGCGTTCGGTATCGCTGACGCCGGGCGTCTACGTGATCGAAATCCGCAACGGCTCGCTGCCGCCGTTGCACCGCACCGTGGCGATCGATTTCGGCAGCAAACCGGTCAACATCGACTATGCATTCGAATGACGTCAGTCAGGCGGCGCTGGCCGCCGCCGCATTTTCCGCGGTGCCGCCCGGCATCCCGGCGACGCCGCGCGCGGGCCTGATCGGCCCGTTGCTCGCGGATGTCGCGCCCGATGCGCCGTGCGGCGCGAACCTCGAATACGACGCCGAGTTCCTGCAGTTGCAGGAGCGTGCGACGCCGCGCGCCGAGCAGCAATACGGCGACACCGTGATCCCGGCCGAGGCGCCCGACTGGCGCGCGGTCGAGCGGCTCGCGCTGGCGCTGTCCGCGCGCACGAAGGACCTGCGCGTGATCGCCTGTCTCGCGCGAAGCTGGACCGAGCAGCACGGCATCCCCGGTTATGCGGACGCGCTCGCGCTCGTCGCGAACCTGCTCGAGCGCCGCTGGGACGCCCTGCATCCGCGGCTCGACGCGGACGGCGAACCAGACCCGACACCGCGGATGAACGCGCTCGCCGACGTGGCCGGCGCGCACGACTGCGCGCGCGCGGCGCGCCGCCAGCCGCTGTTCGAAGGCGGGCCGAGCGTGCGCGACGCCGAACGGCTGCTCGACGGCCGCGACGATACCGGCAGCCCCGTAGCCGGCAGCCGCGAAAGCCTGCTGGCCGCGCTGTCGGCCGCGTCGGGCGACGGCACGACGCCGCTCGACGCGGCGCGCGCGGCACTGCATGCGCTGGATGCGATCCGCGTGTGCGTGACGGAGAAGCTGGGCCGCGAATGGGCACCCGACGAAGGCGATGCGGAGAGGGCGCTGCGGCGCATCGTACGCGAGGTGCCGCTACCCGAGCCGCAACCGGTGTCGCCCGACACGCAGCAGGCCGTTCCCGGCGACGCGTCGCAGGCCGTCTCGGCACCCGCTGCGTCGAAGCCGATGCCGAACGCCCACGCGTGGCGCGAAGCCGCCATCACGAGCCGCGACGACGTGCGCATCGGTCTCGACAAGATGTGCCGCTATTTCGAGCAGCACGAACCGAGCCACCCGGCGCCGCTGCTGCTGCGGCGCGCGCAGCGGCTGCTCGCGCTCGACTTCTACGAAATCATCCGCGATCTCGCGCCGGAGAGCCTCGCGAAGCTGGACCTGCTGAGCGGCGAGCGAAGCGAATCAAACGAATGAACCGAACGAAAGGAACCGCCATGCGGGCGGCAACGACGGACTGCGCAACCTGATCGATGTGAAGGAGTGGACGATGACGGACAGAACCAAGGCGGCGGGCAGCGGACAGAAGTTCATCGCGCGCAATCGGGCGCCGCGCGTGCAGATCGAGTACGACGTCGAGACCTACGGCGCCGAACGCAAGGTGCAGCTGCCGTTCGTGATGGGCGTGATTTCGGACCTGGCGGGCAAGCGTGCCGAGCCGCTGCCGGACCTGCCGGAGCGCAAGTTTCTCGAGATCGACGTCGACAACTTCGACGAGCGGATGAAATCGGTCGCGCCGCGCGTCGCGTTCCAGGTGCCGAACACACTGACGGGCGAAGGGATGCTCAACGTCGACATGACGTTCGAGCAGATCGACGATTTCTCGCCGGCCGCGATCGCACGCAACGTCGACGCGCTGCGCCGGCTGCTGGAGGCGCGCACCGAGCTGTCGAACCTGCTCTCGTACATGGACGGCAAGCACGGTGCCGAGCAACTGATCGAACGCGCGATCAACGACCCCGACCTGCTGAAGACGCTCGTGCGCGAACCGCACGCGAGCGCGCAGAGCGGCGACGCGACCCAACCGGAGGCCCGCGATGAATGATCCTGTCCAGTCCCGCGTCGACGCGCGCGATGCCGCGCGACCCGCCGTCGCGCACGACGAATTCGCGGCGCTGCTGCAGAAGGAGTTCAAGCCGAAGACGGCCGAGGCGCGCGAATCGGTCGAGCGCGCGGTGCGCACGCTTGCGCAGCAGGCGCTCGAACATACGGTCGGCATGACGACCGACGCGTACGGCAGCGTGAAGCAGATCATCGCGGAGATCGACCGCAAGCTGTCCGAGCAGATCAACCAGATCCTGCATCACAACGAGTTCCAGACGCTCGAAGGCGCGTGGCGCGGGCTGCATTACCTCGTCACGCACACCGAGACCGACGAGCTGCTGAAGATCAAGGCGCTGCCGGCGTCGCGCAACGAAGTCGCGCGGACGCTGAAACGCTACAAGGGCGTCGCGTGGGACCAGAGCCCGCTGTTCCGCAAGATCTACGAGGAGGAATACGGGCAGTTCGGCGGCGAGCCGTTCGGCTGCCTGGTCGGCGACTTCCATTTCAACCACAGCCCGCCCGACGTCGAGATGCTCGGCGAGCTGTCGAAGATCGCGGCGGCCGCGCACGCGCCGTTCATCGCTGGCGCGTCGCCGGAGCTGATGCAGATGGATTCGTGGCAGGAGCTGTCGAACCCGCGCGACCTGACGAAGATATTCCAGAACACCGAATATGCGGCGTGGCGCAGCCTGCGGCAATCGGAGGATTCGCGCTACATCGGGCTCGCGATGCCGCGCTTTCTCGCGCGGCTGCCGTACGGCGCGCGTACCAACCCGGTCGACGAATTCGACTTCGAGGAAGACACCGACGCCGCGAACCACGACCGCTACACGTGGGCGAACTCGGCCTACGCGATGGCCGCGAACATCAACCGCTCGTTCAAGCAGTACGGCTGGTGTTCGTCGATCCGCGGCGTCGAATCGGGCGGGGCGGTCGAAGGGCTGCCGAGCCACACGTTCCCGACCGACGACGGCGGCGTCGACCAGAAATGCCCGACCGAGATCGCGATCAGCGACCGCCGCGAGGCCGAACTCGCGAAGAACGGCTTCATGCCGTTCGTGCACCGGAAGAACTCGGATTTCGCGGCGTTCATCGGCGCGCAGTCGCTGTACCAGCCGGCCGAGTATCACGATCCCGACGCAACCGCGAACGCGCGCCTGTCCGGCCGCCTGCCGTACCTGTTCGCGTGCTGCCGCTTCGCGCATTACCTGAAGTGCATCGTGCGCGACAAGATCGGCTCGTTCCGCGAACGCGACGACATGGAGCGCTGGCTGAACGACTGGATCATGAACTACGTCGACGGCGACCCCGTCAATTCGTCGCAGGAAACCAAGGCGCGCAAGCCGCTCGCGGCCGCGCAGGTGGTCGTCGACGAGGTCGAGGACAACCCCGGCTACTACACGTCGAAATTCTTCCTGCGGCCGCATTACCAGCTGGAAGGGCTCACCGTGTCGCTGCGGCTCATCTCGCGGCTGCCGACCGCGAAGGCGGCCAACGAATGAGCGGCGGCGCATGCAACGATCGGACTTCAACGCGGCATTCATCCTGACATCGCACTGAAACGGAGACGGTTATGGGCGTGGCAATGTTTATGAAGGTGGACGGCGTGACCGGCGAATCGGCGGACGCGCAGCACAAGGGCTGGACCGACATCCAGTCGTTCACGTGGGGCGCGAGCCAGCCGGGCGCCATGGCGAGCGGCAGCGGCGGCAACGCGGGCAAGGCGAGCTTCAACGATCTGGTCGTCGCCGCGTACATGGACAAGGGGGCACCCGCGATCATCAAGAACTGCGCGAACGGCAAGCATTTGTCGTCGGTCGAGATCTCCGCGTGCAAGACGGGCGGCACGCAGGTCGAGTTCATGCGCGTCACGCTGCAGGAGGTGCTCGTCACGTCCGCGCAGGTCGCGGGGATCGATCCGGGCGACGTCGCCGACCGGCTGATGATGCACTACGGCTTCCAGGCCGCGAAGGTGAAGAAGCAGTACTGGCAGCAGAACGACAACGGCGGCAAGGGCGCGGAGGTGACCGTCGGCTGGAACATCAAGGAAAACACCGAGATGTGACGGCGCGGAGACGACCATGGACGACCCGCGAACCCGCGACGGCCGGGAGGGCAACCTGCGCGACCGGCTTCAGCCCGCGCTGCTCGACCGGCTCACCGACGACACGCCGCAGCGCGCGAGCGAAGCGCCCGGCGCGCAGTGGATCGGCACCGAACGCCTGCGTGCGGCCGTGCTGCGCGATCTCGCGTGGCTGCTCAACACGCGCAACGCCGAGGACGGTTTCGTCGACTGGTCGGCGTTCGCGCACGCGCAGGCGTCGGTGCTCAACTACGGGATGCGGCCGCTCGTCGGCAAGCCGATGTCGGGCGTCGAGCGGATGTCGGTCGAGGCGTCGATCCGCGACGCGATCGTCCGCTTCGAGCCGCGCATCGCGCCCGACAGCATCGATGTCCGCAGCGTGACCGATGCACCGGGCGGCCGCGCCGGCGAACGGCGTCACAACGTGCTGCTGTTCGAGATTCGCGGCACGCTGTGGTCGATCCCGCATCCGCTCGAATTCGTGCTGCGCTCCGACCTCGATCTCGAGACGGGCGCGATGTCGCTGCAATCCGTGGCGGGAGCCTGACGCGATGGATACGCGCCTGCTCGACTACTACAACCGTGAACTCGCGTACCTGCGCGAGCTCGGCGGCGAATTCGCGCAGCAGTTCCCGAAGGTGGCCGCGCGGCTGCGGCTCAATGAATCGGGGCCGCCCGACCCGTACGTCGAGCGGCTGCTCGAGGGCTTCAGCTTCCTCACCGCGCGCGTGCAGTTGAAGATGGACGCCGAGTTTCCGCGCTTCACGCAGGCGCTGCTCGATGCCGTGTATCCCGGTTATGTCGCGCCGCTGCCGTCGATGGCGATCGTGCGGTTCGCGCCGATGCTGAACGAAGGCAGCCTCGCGCAAGGCTGGCGACTGCCGGCCGGCACGGCGCTGCGTGCACGGCCGGCCGCGTCCGAGCAGACCGCGTGCGAATTCCGTACCGCGCACGACCTGACGCTGTGGCCGCTCGAACTGACCGATGCGAGCGTCACCGGCGCACCGTCGTGGCTGCCGCGCGGCGTCGTCGCCGCACGACAGGACGTGCGCGGTGCGCTGCGCATCCGGCTGAAGGCGCGCGGCGGCGCCAGGCTGTCGCAACTGCCGCTCGACCGGCTGACGTTCCATCTCGCGGGCCCCGAGCGCGACGCGCTGCACCTGCTCGAACTGATCGCCGCCCATGCGCTCGGCGTCGTGTGCCACGATCCGGCGCAGCCGCCGCGCTGGCTGCATACGCTCGATGCCGACGCGATCGTCCACGAGGGTTTCGATCCCGCGCAGGCGATCCTGCCCGACGACGGCCGCAGCTTCCACGGCTACCGGCTCCTGCGCGAGTATTTCGCGTTTCCGGCGCGCTTCCTGTTCTTCAGCATCGGCGGGCTGCGTGCCGCGCTCGCTCGCGCGACCGGCGACGAGTTCGAACTGACCGTGCTGTTCGACCGCCACGACGCGGCGCTCGAGGCGGCCGTCAGCGCGCGCCACCTCGCGCTGAACTGCACGCCGGCCGTGAACCTGTTCGCGCGCCGCGCCGATCGCATTCAGTTGCAGCCGGGAGCGCGCGAACACCATGTCGTCGTCGATCGCAGCCGGCCGCTCGACTACGAGGTCTATGCGGTGCAGCGCCTCGCGAGCGAGCAGCGCGACGACGGCCAGTCGCGCGAATTCCGGCCGTTTCACGCGTCATTCGCCAGCGACGACGGCAACCACGGCGCGTACTACACGGTGCGGCGCGAACCACGGCTCGTCTCCGCCCAGGCGCGCGCGAACGGCACGCGCACCGGCTACGTCGGCAGCGAGACCTACGTGTCGCTCGTCGACAGCCAGTGCGCGCCGTACGACGAGACGATGCGCTACCTGGCGGCCGACACGCTGTGTACCAACCGCGACCTCGTGCTGCTGCAGCCGCCAGGCGATGCGAACACGTTCACGCTGCGCGTGTCGGCCCCGGTCGACAGCATCGTCGCGATCCGCGGCCCGTCCCGGCCGCGCCCGCCGATCGCCGACGCGCAAACCGCGTGGCGGCTGATCCGCCATCTCGGGCTCGCACGTCACACGCTGACCGATCTCGACGACGACGAGGGCGCGCATGCGCTGCGCGAACTGCTCGGCCTGCACGCCGACCCGGCCGATGCCGCGATGCGCCGGCAGATCGACGGCGTGCTGCGCGTGGCGTTCTCGCCGGTGTTCCGCCGGCTGCCGGCGTCCGGCCCCCTGATGTTCGGGCGTGGCGTGCAGGTCGACGTGACCGTCGACGACCATGCGTTCTCCGGCGACAGCCCGTTCCTGCTCGGCGCGGTGCTCGAACAGTTCTTCGCGCGCCACGTATCGATCAACGCGTTCGCCGAATGCGTGCTGACCAGCGCGCAGCGCGGCACGCTCGCGCACTGGCCGGCGCGTGTCGGCAGGCGGCCCGCGATATGACGCGCGACATGTCTCCGCGTGCCGGAACGGCCACCGAAGCCGCACGCCGCGACGCGTGGTGGGCGCGCCTGCGTGCCGCGCCGCACGGTTACGACCTGTTCCAGGCGTTGCGCTGGCTCGATGCGCTGTCGCCCGACCGCGCGCCGCTCGGCCATGCCACGCGGCCGCGCGACGAGCCGGTGCGGCTCGGGCAGCAACCGTCGCTCGCGTTCGCGGCGTCGATGCTCGCCGGCGTGACCGACGACGGCACCGTGCCGCCGCGCATTGCCATTCACGGATTCGGGCTGTTCGGCCCGAACGGGCCGCTGCCGACGCACCTGACCGAATACGCGCACGAACGCGCCGCACAGCACGACGACCCGACGTTTGCCGCGTTCGCCGACCTGTTTCATCACCGGCTGATCCTGCTGTTCTACCGCGCGTGGGCCGACGCGCAGCCGACGGTGAGCCTCGATCGCCCGGAACGCGCGCGCTTCGACGGGTATGTCGCGAGCCTGATCGGGCGCGCGGCGCACGACAACGATCCCGCCGCGCATGCCGACGCCGACACGCTCGCGCCGCATGCGCGTTATTTCCATGCCGGCCATCTCGTCCGGCACACGCGCAACCCGGAAGGGCTCGTGCAGATCCTGCGCCGGCATTTCGGTGTCGAGGCCCGCATCGTCGAACACGTGCCGCAATGGGTCGCGATCGAACGGTCGCAGCGCTGCACGATCCGCGCGACGCGGCCGACCTTGCGGCTGGGCGCCGTCGCGCTCGGCATCGCGGTGCGCGATGCGCAGTCGCGCTTCCGGATCGTGCTCGGCCCGCTGTCGCTCGACGCGTACCGCCGCTTCCTGCCGGGCGGCCCGCATGCCCGACAGCTCGCGTCATGGGTGCGCGAATACGTCGGTATCGAGTTCGACTGGGACGTGCAGCTCGAACTGGCGGCCGACGCGGTGCCGGCGATCGCGCTCGGCGCGCCGCAGGGCGTCGGCCGCACCGCGTGGCTCGGGCAGCGGCTCGAACCTGGCCCCGCGCGCGACCTCGTCGTCCGCTACGACGTGCGGCGCGCCGGCGCACCCCTTCATCGCGAAACCGCCTAAACGGGAACCGTCATGTCCGATATCGGCCGCGTCAACCTGTTCGGAAAACTGAATCCGTTCCTCTACGAGACGCTCGAGCAGGCGACCGGCTTCTGCCGGTTGCGCGGCAATCCGTACGTCGAGCTCGCGCACTGGTTCAAGCAGATGCTGCAACGCCCCGACGGCGACCTGCAGCGCGTGCTGCGCCACTTCGCGATCGACGCCGCCGCGATCGACCGCGGGCTCGTCGCCGCGCTCGACAAACTGCCGCGCGGCGCGGGCTCGGTGTCGGATCTGTCCGTGCATATCGACGACGCCGTCGAACGTGCGTGGGTATACGCGACGCTGAAGTACGACGCGACGCGCATTCGCGGCGCGGTGCTGCTGCTCGCCATCCTGAAGACGCCGCAGTTGCGCAACGTGCTGCTGGCGATCACGCGCGAATTCGAGCGCATCGTGCCGGACGTGCTCGCCGACGCGCTCGAATCGATCGTCGAAGGCTCGCCCGAGGCGCCGCCGGCCGGGCA
>NZ_LDVA01000147.1:0-25354 GCF_050768715.1 Burkholderia sp. ZZQ-2
GATGTGGATCATGCGCATGCGCGACGAAGTGGCCGCCGCAGCGCGTGCAGGGGGTCATCTGCAGCATCCCCGAATCGAAGAAACGCACGAGCGTCCACGCGCGCGTGAGGCTCAGCGCGGCCTCGTCGCCGGACAGGTTCACGTGCTCCTGGTAGAGCCGGTACGCCTTCACGATCGACTGGATCGGCTCGCAGCGGCCGTGGTCCTGCATGAACCGGTAGATGTTGTAGAACAGCGACGAGTGGATGTTCGGCTGCCACGTCATGAACCAGTCGGTCGAGAACGGCAGCATCCCCTTCGGCGGCGACACGCCCTTCAGTTCCTTGTACAGCTTGATCAGACGATCCCGCGACAGGCTCGTCTCCGCTTCCAGCAACTGCAGCCGGGCGCCCAGTTCGATCAGTTCGATGGCGAGGGTGATTTCCTTCACCTCGATCACGACGCTTTTGCTTGCCATGGTGATAACCGTCCGCTTGACGTGATTCGGATGGGTAGCCAATACGCTGTCCGCCGGCGCGACACGCCGGGACTCAACGCAAGGCGGGGTGATGGATCAGCGGACGCCTTCGACCTGCTGCCCGGCCATCAGGATGGCCGAGTGGGCGTGCGCGACGACATCGCTGCGGCCCTTGTCGGCGAGCGACGACAGCAGCGCGTGATCATCGAAGCGGAAGCGGCACAGCATCTGGTTGGACGCGGCGAGTTTCACGGTCTGGGCGAGCGTGAGGTTCCCGAGCACGTCGGCCAGTTCCTGGGAAATTCCCATGCGGAACATGCCCATCGCCTTGTCTTCCCGCAGCAGGCGTTGCGCGAGGAGGAGGTACGACAGGTTGACCTCTTTGATCTCACTGAGCATTTCGCTGGTAGCGCTCATGATTCCCCCGTTAAAGAGCTTTCTTTGGCCATTCGTGTTATGAAAACGTTTGCTCGATCAGGGCGCTCTGGGCGCGCAGTCGGCTCGTTTATAGTCTTACAGGGCGAATTTTGGCCAAACGGCATTTATGCCGGTATCAGCGAAGTGGCGTATGCCATGCAGGATTTGTCTGTAAACCGTGTAGGAATTTTTCCGACAAGGCGAATTGAAAGCTTCAGTCGGGAAAGCAAGTGCCGGCGCGGGTTCGGCTGCGATGGATCCAATGGCCTCGGTGCAATAACGAAAGGCTTTCCGGGCAAGGCTGCCGGCAATCGAATCGGTAAAAATTATAGTGCTTTTTCACGATGACGCAACAATAGTTGCATCTGTCTCCATTCCTGATTCCGCGCCCTTTTTCTCGGGGTTTTTGCGTATTTCATCGTGTAACAAGCCTTAAGTGTTTGAAAAAACACTCGAACCCCTCAGGGCGATATCGATAATGGACTCCAATGGGCGGCGGCGCGAGCCGTGCCGGCCCGCCCCGCAGCTTGCCGTCCGGCGCCCCGCGCACCCCGCCCAGGGCACGGCCACGTACCGCCAACCGCGTGCGTCGGCGAGTTCCGCAACCTTGCACGGGATCCGCATCGGCACCCTCGTGCCCCCGGATCAAACAGGAGAACACCCATGCGAATTGCCCAGATCGCGCCGCTTTACGAAGCCGTTCCGCCGAAACTCTACGGCGGCACCGAGCGTGTCGTGTCCTACCTCACCGAGGCGCTCGTCGAACTCGGCCACGACGTGACGCTGTTCGCCAGCGGCGACTCCGTCACGTCGGCGCGCCTCGAGGCGGCCTGGCCGCGCGCGCTGCGGCTCGATCCGTCGATCCGCGATTCGATGGCGCCCCATATGCGCCTCCTCGAGCAGGTCGCCCGGGTCGCGCACGAATTCGACGTGCTGCACTTCCACCTCGACTACCTGCCGTTCCCGCTGATGTCGCGCCTCGACACGCCGTACGTGACGACGCTGCACGGCCGCCTCGACCTGCCGGAACTGCAGCCGGTGTTCGACGCGTTCCCCGACGCGCCGGTCGTGTCGATCTCGAACAACCAGCGCAAGCCGCTGCCGCAGGCTGCGTGGGCCGGCACCGTGTATCACGGGCTGCCCGACACGCTGCTCACGCCGCAGCCGGGCGTGAAGCCCGAATACCTCGCGTTCCTCGGCCGGATCTGCCCCGAAAAGCGCGTCGACACCGCGATCCGGATCGCCGCGCAAAGCGGCCTGCCGCTGAAGATCGCCGCGAAGGTCGACAAGGCGGACGCCGACTATTTCAAGGAAGTGATCGAGCCGCTGCTCGGCGAGGCGCATGTCGAATTCATCGGCGAGATCAACGAGGCGCAGAAGCCCGCGTTCCTGTCCGGCGCGAAGGCGCTGCTGTTCCCGATCGACTGGCCGGAGCCGTTCGGCCTCGTGATGATCGAGGCGATGGCCTGCGGCACGCCGGTCGTCGCATTCAACCGCGGCTCGGTGCCGGAAGTGATCGAGGACGGCGTCACGGGCTTCATCGTCGAGGACGTACAGGGTGCGGTCGGCGCGCTGCACCGGATCGACAGCCTGTCGCGCACTGCGATCCGCGAACGTTTCGATACGCGCTTCAGTTCGAAGGCAATGGCGCAGCGTTATGTCGAAACTTACGAATCGCTTTGCACGGGAGCGCGCCAACCGGCATTGCGCCGCGTCGCCGGCGCCTGATACGGAAATCCGCGAAGAAATATTTCGTAATCCAATCCGCGCCGCAATCGGCGCGCCAAACAAAAGAGCCGCATCTCGATGCGGCTCTTTTGTTTGGGTTTTCGGTCATTCGGTCATTCGATCAGGAAACGATCGCGGTTTTTACCGACGATCCAATTCGGCGGCTTGCCGCGCCCGCTCCAGGTCGCGCCCGACTTCGGGTCACGGTATTTCGGCGGCAGCGGCGCCTTCTTCGGCGGGCGCCCGCGCTTCGCTCGCTCCGCGAAGCCCAGATCCTGGGCAGTCAGTCCATATTCGGCAATCTTTTGCTGGACTTCGGCAATCACTGCCGCCACTTCCTGGCGGCGCACATCATCCGCCTGGGCCTGCAGATCCGCGATCTGCGCCTTGAGTTTCGCGTATTGAGACATTTTTCGACTCCCCTTTTGATGATGCGGCCCCGGCGAATCCGGCCGGGACACCAACATCCGTTACGCCATCCGCACTGCCGCCCTGCCCTTCGAAATTAATGCTGCCATCTTTAACCGATTCGACTATATCGAGAATGCGGACTTATTCTAATAAGGGCATTCGTCAGCCATTAAAATTTAACAATCGTTGACCCTCCCCCACCCGATTCATTTCCTATAATCCAGACCAATTCCGGATGACGGTTTAAATCCGTCGCATCGTCCGGTCGCCTTCAATCCACTTGAACTTGAACGAGGTCCTTACATGAATCTTTCTCAGCGTCTCGCTGCAGAGGCATTCGGCACGTTCTGGCTGGTGCTCGGCGGGTGCGGAAGCGCCGTGCTGGCCGCCGCCTTTCCGGGCCTCGGCATCGGCTTTGCCGGCGTCGCACTTGCCTTCGGCCTGACCGTGCTGACGATGGCATTCGCAATTGGCCATATTTCGGGCTGCCACCTGAATCCCGCGGTGAGCGTCGGCCTGACGGTCGCCGGCCGCTTCCCCGCACGCGATCTCGTGCCGTACATCGTCGCGCAGGTTGTCGGCGCGACGCTCGGCGCATTCGTGCTGTACCTGATCGCGACCGGCAAGCCGGGCTTCGACGTCGTCGGCAGCGGCTTCGCGACGAACGGCTTCGGCGAGCGCTCGCCCGGCCACTACGCACTCGGCGCGGCGTTCATTTGCGAAGTCGTGATGACGGGCTTCTTCCTGTTCGTGATCCTGGGCGCCACCGACAAGCGCGCACCGGCCGGCTTCGCGCCGATCGCGATCGGCCTTTGCCTGACGCTGATTCACCTGATCTCGATTCCGGTCACCAACACGTCGGTGAACCCGGCCCGCTCGACCGGCCCCGCGCTGTTCGTGGGCGGCGAAGCAATCGGCCAGCTCTGGCTGTTCTGGGTGGCGCCGATCATCGGCGCGGCACTCGCCGGGATCATCTACCCGCTGGTCGCGGGGCGTGACAACGCCGTCGACCTGCTGCCGGCATCCGCTCGCACAAGCGAATAAATCACTACGGGGTCAAGCGAGCAGAGCAGCGAGCCTCACGCTGTCCAAGAAGATAGAGGCAGGTAATTTCGACGGGCGCCGCTGGCGCCCGTTTTTCATTTCCGCCCGGGGCGGACGCTCAGGACGCGGCGGCGTTGCCTTCGAGCGAGAACAGCGTGCGCAGGTGACGGGCGACGCCCGCGTCGAAGTTGTTGCCGATCCGCGGGATGTGCGGCAACCGCGCGACCAGGTCGGGGTTCGCGTTGTTCATCATGAACGCGTGGCCGGCGGTTTCGAGCAGGTCGATGTCGTTCATGTTGTCGCCGAATGCGATGCAGTGGCCGGTGTCGACGCCGAGCCGCGCGAGCACCGAGCGCAGCGCGCGGCCCTTCGACACGTTCGCAGTCATCACTTCCAGGCAGTCGGGCAGCGAGTACGTGACGTACAGCGCATCGCCGAAGCGCACGCGCATCTGCTCCGCGACGACCGCCAGATCGGCCGGATCGCCGATGTACAGCACCTTCGCGATATCCGTGCCGTCGTGCGCGGCCATGTCGATCACGTCGTAGCGGAAGCCCGAATCCTGGTGGAATTCGAGCAGGTGCGGCGCGTCGCGGTCGATCAGCCAGCCCTGGTCGGTGAACAGGTTGACGATCACGCGGCCGTGCGCACCGACGATATCCGGCTGCACGAGGCCGCGGACGATTGCCGGATCGATGTCCTGCGCGTGGATCGTCGTGTCGTCCGGCGCATGCACGCGCGCGCCGTTCGACGTGATCAGGTACGGCCGGATGCCGAGCACGTCGCGAATGCCGGCGACGTCCGCGTAGTGGCGCCCGGTGGCGATCACGAACTGCAGGCCGTCGCGGTCGAGCCGGCGGACGGTGTCGATCGTGTACGGATCGAGCTGGTGGTCGCTGTTCAGCAAGGTACCGTCGAGATCGGTGGCGATGACTTTGTACATGGGACGGAAGAATGGCGCTCAGGGCTCTGCGGAACGGCCATTCTAACGTCGTGCCCGGTTGCCCGCCGGACGGTTCCCGGTCGATCGCCGCCGTCGGCCCGGTTTCGGTGCGCGTTCAGCTGTCCTCAAATGCCTTCAGTTGCTTCAGTTGCCTTCCGCCTCGCGCAGCGCCTGCAGCGCGAGCCGCAGCGCGCCGTGCGCCGAATCGTCGAGCGGCGCGCGCAGCCGCGCGGCGTGGCGCGCCGGCACGGCCGGAGCCAGTGCGTCCGCCAGGCCGCCGCACAGCGCGACCGGCAGCGCCTGCTGCGGATCGAGCGCGTCGATCATCTTGCCGATCTCGTCGCCCGCCTGCGCGATCAGCGCGCCCGCGACCGGATGCGAACGGTGCGCGAACACGATCGGCGCAAGCCGCGCGTAGATCGTCTGGTTCGCATCGCACGACCACTGGACGAGCGCGTCGCGATCCTGCGCGCCCGTTTCCGCGAGCAACGCGTTCGCGAACGCATCGCGCGGTACGCGGCCGTCGAGCGCCTGCTGCGCATACGCGAGCGCGCGCACGCCGAGCCACGCACCGCTCGCCTCGTCGCCGGACGGAAAGCCGAAGCCGCCCGCGATCCGGCAGGCGCCGGCCGCATCGAGCGCCGCCGCAATGCTGCCGGTGCCGAGCGCGACGATGAGCCCCGGTGCGCCGCCGTGTGCGCCGACGACGGTCGTATATGCGTCGCTCTCGACCGCGAGCGCGCCGAGCGGCGCCTGCGCGCGGAACGCGGCGAGCCACGCGGCATTGTTGACGCCCGCGAGCCCGCAGCCGAGCGCGCACTGCGGCCAGTCGAATGCGAGGCCGGCCTGCGTGAACGCGTCCGCGCAGGCCACGCCGATCGACGCCCACGCGCGCTCGATGCCGAGCCCGAGCCCCGACGGGCCGCCGCGCCCCTGCGCGAGCTCGCGCCCGTGCCGGTCGGCCAGCACCGCGCGCGTGCCCGTGCCGCCACCGTCGATCCCGATCGCAAAAAGTAATGCCGCCATGCCTTCATCCCGCTGATTCGAACAGGCGCCAAGCTTAACCGGATCGGCGCCGCGCGCCCATCTGCCGTTCGGCCGGCTGTTCCGTGAAAAGGGCTTCCGCTATGCTGGCGCGATCGAATCGACACTGAAAACGAGGCAGACGATGTCGCAGCGGTGCAACTGGGTGAAGACTGAAGCGGATGCTCACTATCACGATACCGAGTGGGGCGTGCCGTCGCACGACGATCGCCACCTGTTCGAAATGCTGATCCTGGAAGGGGCGCAGGCCGGGCTGTCGTGGTCGACGATCCTGAACAAGCGCGCGGGCTATCGCGACGCCTTTGCGGATTTCGACGTCGATGCCGTCGCGCGCTTCACGCCGAAGCGCATCGAAAAGCTGCTCGAGAATCCCGGCATCGTGCGCAATCGCGCCAAGGTCGAATCGGCGGTCACCAATGCGCGTGCCGTGCAGCGCATCCGGGAAGAGCACGGGTCGCTCGCCGCGTTCCTGTGGTCGTTCGTCGGCGGCACGCCGGTCCAGAACGCGTGGCAGTCGTACCGCGACGCGCCCGCGTCGACCGAGCAGTCCGACGCGCTCAGCAAGGCGCTGAAGGCGTATGGCTGCAAGTTCGTCGGTTCGACGATCTGCTATGCGCTGATGCAGGCCACCGGCATGGTCAACGATCACGAGGTCGGCTGCCCGTGCCACGCGCAATGCGCGGCGCTCGGCGGCAAGCAGCCGGCACGCCGGCGCAAGGCGGGCTGACGGCGCGGGCATCCGCCGGCCGCCCGTCGTTCGCCGCGGCCCCTGCGGCGGTTATGCCGGTTATGCCGGCAATTCCGATCAGGCCGCCCGCCGCCCCCTCACGAAACGATGCGCAACGCGCAACCGCTCACCTCGCGGCGCGCGACGGCACCGGCGCAACCGCCCGCGCACTGCGTGCGGCCCGCACGCGCGCGCTGCGCTTCTTCACCCAGATGCAAATGCCCGTCACGCTCAGCATCGCGATGACGATCCCGAGCACGCTCACCGCGGCGCGGCCCGTGACGCCGGCGATCCGCCCCGAGTGCAGCGGAAACTGCGCCTGCATGAACAGGTCGCCGGCCGAGCCGCGGCCCGGCACCTGGGCGGCGACGGGCTTGCCGGTCACGGCGTCCCAGTAGAGCCACGCGTTGCCGAGCCCGACGTCGCCGTGATCGTTGCCGGGCGTGAAGAACCCGACTGCGTAGGCATTCATCGCCGGCGCGAACAGCAGCGCGCCGGGCGGCGCGGCGATCCCGGCGTCGCGCCCGGCCGCGCGCGCGATCTCGACGATCCGCTCGCGCGGCAGCATCGTGCTGCCCGGCGGCGCGGGCGGGAAGTGTTCGGGGTTCGTGTACGGCGTCTCGGCGAGCGGCGACACCAGCGATACCAGCGGCCGCACGACGGGCACGGCGAGATTCATCGAGATCGACGTGACCGCGACGACCAGCAGCAGCCCCCACACCCACACGCCGCCCGAGCGGTGCAGGTCGAACACCAGCGGATAGCCGCCGCGCCGCACGCGGAACGCGAACGACTTGCGCCAGCTTTTCAGGTTCGGAAACGCGAGCACGAGCGCGATCAGGCTGTCGATCGCCCACACGATGCCGACGACGCCCATCACCCAGAACCCGAAGTTGATCCCGCCGTACACCGGCAGGAACAGCGAGTAGTGCAGCCGGTAGATGAACGGCATCAGGTCGAGCCGCGCGAGCGACAGCGCGCCCCATTCGCGGCGCCCCTGCACCGCGCCGGTCGCGGGATCGACGGCGATCTGGCTGAAGTCGAGCGCGTACGGCCGGCCGGTCGCCGGATCGGTGCGCGGCATCACGCCGGCCTGCAGCGTATGGCCCGGTTCGATCGCGAGCGGCAGATAGGTCACCTGCACGCGCGGATCGGCGGCCTCGATGCGCGCCGCGAGCGCGAGCGGATCAAGCGGCGCCGCATCGCTGCGTGCGGTGTAGAAGTCCGGATTCAGTAGCGCGTCGAGCTCGTGGTCCCACGCGATCAGTGCGCCGGTCAGCCCCGCGACGAACAGGAACAGCGCGATCGCGAGGCCGAACCAGCGATGCAGGCGGACGAGAAACGGTCGCAGGAACGCATTCATCGCGCCCCCGGCAAAGGGAAAGCGGGCCGGCACGAGCGGCCCCGGATCAACGGAATGCAGGTCATTTGAGGTCACGCACCGCGCACGAGCGGTGCCGGCCGTCGCTGGCGAGGCCGGATGCCCTTGCACGCGGCATGGAATTGTTGCGCGTTCGACGGGTTTTGGTACGATGCGCGGCATTTTATCGCAATGCGAATGATTCTTACTTGCATTTTTACTTATCCACGATGACCGTCAGCCTCGCCCGCCCTCCCGTCCGTCCACGTCGCATAGCCGCCGCCCTTGCCTGCGTTGCCGCGTCGCTCGCGCACGCGGACGATTCTCCCGGCGGCGCCACGGTGCTGCCTGCCGTCAACGTCACGGCCGCGCACGACTCGCCGCAGCACCTGACCGACACGGTCTCCACCGGCGCGCTCGGCACGCGCCGCCAGCTCGACACGCCGTTCTCGACGACGATCGTCACGTCGGAGGAACTCGAGGCACGCCAGCCGTACAAGCTCGGCGACGTGTTCGCGAACGACGCGTCGGTGTCCGACAACAGCGGCGCGTACAGCGCGTGGGCCAGCTACATGACCGTACGCGGCATGCAGCTCGACTGGCAGAACGGCTACAAGATCGACGGGCTGCCGTTCGTCACGTACGGGATCACGATGCCGTACGAGCAGCTCGATCGCGTCGAGCTGCTGAAGGGGCTCGGCGGTTTCCTGTACGGCTTCGTGACGCCCGGCGGCGTCGTCAACTACGTGACGAAGCAGCCTGGCGCCGAACCCGTGCGCAGCGTCGACGTCGGCTACCGGAGCACCAATGTGTGGACCGAGCACGTCGATCTTGGCCAGCGCTTCGGGCCGGACGGCAGGTTCGGCGCGCGGCTGAACGCGACGCACGAGGAAGGCAGGACGTACAACGACGGCAACATCCGCCGCGACAGCGTATCGCTCGCGCTGCAGGCGAACCTGACGCGCAACCTGTCGGTGAATGTCGGCGCGCTGTACCAGGATCGCCGCACGACGGGCCAGACGCCGTCGATCTTCACCGGCAGCTATCCAGGCGGCGTGCTGCCCGCGACGATCAGCGGCGGCACGACGAACCTCGGCGGCAGGGACCAGTACCTGAACACGAACCTGCAGCTCTATACGGCCGGGCTGCAGTACCAGTTCGCGCCCGACTGGCAGCTCGACGTCGCGTACAGCTACAGCAAGGCGACGCGCCGCCGCAACGAAAGCACGCTGTACCTGCAGGATGCAGCCGGCAACTACACCGACAGCCGCTACGTCGGGATGGAGGATCACCGCTTCAGCCAGTGGCGCGCGATGGTCGAGGGCAAGGTACGCACGGGAGCGTTCAGCCACCAGATCGTGATCGGCGCGTCGTGGCAGAAGCAGGCGAACGACTATTCGGCGAACAGCGTGTTCGTGCCGCTCGGCGCCGGCAACCTGTATGCGCCGAATCCGTACCGCTACGACAGCCCGCACGGCTTCGTCCAGTACCGCACGAGCGAGATCGTGCAGAAATCGCTGTTCGCGAGCGACACCGTGCAGCTCACGGCGCGCTGGTCGGTGCTCGCCGGCGTGCGCTACATGAACTACGAGCAGCGCTCGTTCCAGGCGAGCGGCGCCGAGGATCCCGGCTATCGCCAGAACGGCGTGGTGACGCCGACGTTCGCGGTGATGTTCAAGCTCGCGCCGACGACCACCGCGTACGCGAGCTACGCCGAATCGCTCGAACCCGGCAGCCGCGTGAACGACGTCTACGCGAACGCCGGCCAGGTGCTCAAGCCGCTGCGCAGCAAACAGTACGAACTGGGGATCAAGAGCGAGCACGCGCGCTGGAGCGCGACGGCCGCGTTGTTCCGCATCGAGCGCAGCGCCGAATATGCGAACGCGGCGAACGTCTACGTGCAGGACGGCGAATCGGTCATTCAGGGGATCGAGTTCGGTGCGCGCGCGAAATTCGGCGCGCGCTGGAACGCGGGCGTCGACGCGATGCTGCTCGACGCGTGGTACGCGAACGGGATCGGCAACAACGGCAACCGCGTCGCGGGCGCACCGCGTTTCGTGCTCGCCGGCGACATCGGCTATGCGGTGCCCGGCGTGCCGGGGCTGACGCTCGGCGTCGATGCGAAATTCACCGGCGCGACGCCGCTGCGCGCGGCCGGCGGCCTCGACGCCCCGGGCTTTCTCGTCGTCAATGCGGGGGCGCGTTACCTGACGCGGATCGGCCGCCACGACGTGACGCTGCGCGCGTCGATCGACAACGTGCTGAACCGCCGTTACTGGGAATACCAGTACGCGGACTACGTGAAGCCGGGCGACCCGCGCACGGTGAGCCTGAGCGCGAAGATCGACTTCTGAACCCCGCGCCGGCGGCCGCAGGCCGGCATGGCCGCACCGCGGCGGCCTCGGGATTTTCCCGAGCCGCAAAAGCAAAACGGCGGAGCGGCTTCTTTCGAAGCTCGCTCCGCCGTTTCGCGGCGAACCGTCAGACGCTCTTAGTGGAGCTTCTTCGGCAGCATCTGGCTGCGCAGGCGCTTGTGCAGGCGCTTGACGGCTGCTGCCTTCTTGCGCTTGCGGACTGCGGTCGGCTTTTCGTAGGACTGGCGCTCGCGCAGTTCAGCGATCAGGCCATTTTTTTCGATAGCACGGCGAAAGCGGCGAATCGCCACTTCGAACGGCTCGTTTTCTTTCAGAAGAATCGTCGTCATGTCGTTCCTAAATTGCTTAAACGGTCAAAAACGTAGCGGCCAAGCGCCACGCACCGGCCATCCGAGCGTCCCCACAAACAGGCGAAACGAGCGGAAATACGGCCTCGGAGGCCGGAAAAGAGAGGCGGAAAGCACCGCGAGTACGCTTCACAAGCCGCGTGCAGCGCCGCGTTTGACTGCCAGCAGACACGCCGAAAACGGCAGAGGCTTGACAGAAATCTCAATTCAGCCCGCCATCATAGCAGGGAATCACAGACAAAACCACCCTTTTGTCGATTACGTGTGCACAGGCGAACGACTGCGTGCCGAGGCCGCTCTCGGGCCCCGCCCATCCGGCATCGCGCCGGGTCGGTCCGAAATGACAAAGAAGGATAAAAAATCGGGCCGAATCTCAACGCGCCCCTCAAGTTTTGTTTTGGTGCGCCGAAATCCTGCTCTGAGGCGGCCAGCAATGAACGAGTGCTTCCGCCGACGCCAAAACGGCTTTCCAGGGCTTTCGGCTTACACAGGAGATTTTTCCATGCTCGGAATTAACAGCAACATCAACTCGCTGGTTGCACAGCAGAACCTCAACGGCTCGCAAAACGCCCTGTCCCAGGCAATCACCCGCCTGTCGTCGGGCAAGCGCATCAACAGCGCGGCAGACGACGCAGCAGGCCTCGCGATCTCGACCCGGATGCAGACCCAGATCAACGGTCTGAACCAGGGCGTGTCGAACGCGAACGACGGCGTGTCGATGATTCAAACGGCATCGAGCGCACTGTCGTCGCTGACGAACAGCCTGCAACGTATCCGCCAGCTGGCCGTCCAGGCATCGACGGGCACGATGTCCTCGACCGACCAAGCGGCACTGCAACAGGAAGTTGCGCAACAGATCCAGGAAGTGAACCGTATCGCGTCGCAAACGACGTACAACGGCACGAACATCCTGAACGGCAACGCAGGCATCGTGTCGTTCCAGGTTGGCGCGAACGTCGGCCAGACGATTTCGCTGGACCTGAGCCAAAGCATGTCGGCAGCACAGATCGGCGGCGGCCTGGTGCAGAAGGGCCAGACGGTCGGCACGGTGACGGGCCTGAGCCTCGACAGCGGCGGCGCGTACACGACGGCGGCGGCGGCTGTAACGGTTACCGCGATCAACGTGCTGTCGGACGGCAAGGGTGGCTACACGTTCACCGACCAGAACGGCGGCGCCATCTCGCAAACCTATGCCCAGTCCGTGTTCGGCACAAACGCAACGGGCGGAACGGGCGCGGCAGTCGGCACTCTGACGCTCCAAACGAGCGCAACCAGCGTCGGCGGCGCCAGCATGTCGGCAGCGGCGCTCACCGCGGCCACGAACGCAGTTGCGCAGATCAACGCCGTCAACAAGCCGGCAACCGTGTCGGGCCTCGACATCAGCACCGTCAGCGGCGCGAACGTCGCGATGGTGTCGATCGACAACGCGCTGCAAACGGTGAACAACGTTCAGGCACAGCTCGGTGCGGCACAAAACCGCTTCACGGCAATCGCCACGGCGCAGCAGGCAGAATCGACCGACCTGTCGTCGGCACAGTCGCAGATCACCGACGCGAACTTCGCGCAGGAAACCGCGAACATGTCGAAGAACCAGGTGCTGCAACAAGCTGGCATCTCGGTGCTCGCACAGGCAAACTCGCTGCCGCAGCAGGTCCTGAAGCTCCTGCAGTAATCGCGTAGCAACCCACGGCCGGGCCCCGCGTAACGCGCGGCCCGGCCGTCGTCACTTGGCGCGCGGGGCGTTGCCCCGCCGCCAGGTCCTTATCCAGAATTTCACGGACTACCCGCCGCACGGAGCACTACGATGTCGACGATCAATCCCGCCGTCACCGCCGCCAACAGCTCGGCCAACAGCGCGCTGCAACAGGCTGCCCAATCGATCATCAGCGGATCGACCGGCAACTCGTCGATGGACGTCAACTCGCTCGTGACGGCGCTCGTCAATGCGAAGACCGCCGGCCAGACCGCCGCGCTCAGCGCGCAGCAGGCCAGCGACAACACCCAGATTTCCGCGTACGGCGCCCTTTCGGCGGCGCTGAGCGCACTCCAGGCCGGCGTCACGACACTGTCGAACGGCTCGCTGCAGAACACCTTCACCGCCACCGCGAGCGGCACCGGCCTGACCGCGACCGCGGGCGCCGGCGCCGTCGCCGGCAGCTATTCGGTCGGCGTCACGCAGATCGCGACGTCGCAGTCGCTGTCGTCGGCCGCGTTCGGTGCGTCGACGACGCTCGGCACCGGCACGATGACGCTGTCGCTCGGCAGCAAGTCGTTCACGGTCAACGTGGGCAGCAACAACAACACGCTGTCCGGCATCGCCGCCGCGATCAACAACACGACCGGCAACCCGGGCATCGTCGCGTCCGTCGTCAACGGCAGCGATGGCGCGCACCTCGTGCTCAGCTCGACGCCGACCGGCGCGGCGAATGCGATCAGCGTCACGGTCAGCAACGTGACCGGCGACAACGGCCTCTCCAGCCTCGGCGTCACGTCGACGGCCAGCACGACGGGCGGCCAGTCGTCCATTGCGTCCGCCAACAGCAGCGCCGCCTGGAAGCAAAGCACCGCCGCGCAGGACGCCGCCTTCACGATCAACGGCATCGCCGCGACGAGCGCGAGCAACACCGTGACGGGCGCGATCACCGGCGTCACGCTGAACCTGACCTCGGCGGCCGTCAGCGGCACGCAGCCGCAGACGCTGACGGTCGCCACCGACACGAAGACGCAAGCGTCGGCGATCAACAACTTCGTGACGCTCTACAACACGCTCGTCACGACGATGGGCTCGCTGTCGAGCTTCACGGCCGGCGCGTCGTCGCAAGGCCCGCTGCTCGGCGACTCGACGCTGAACACGATCCGCAACGCACTCGCGTCGGTCGTCGCGGGCGGCGTGAGCAGCAACGGCTCGACGGTCAACCTCGCGTCGATCGGCGTCACGCTGCAGGCCGACGGCACGCTGCAGGTCGACAGCACCGCGCTCAACTCCGCACTGCAGAACAACCCGACCGGCGTCGCGTCGCTGTTCAACTCGACGAACGGGATCGGCCAGCAGCTGACGAAGGACATCACGAACTACACGCAGACGGGCGGGCTGATCGCCGCACGCACGACCGCGCTCAACAACGACCTGAAAAGCGTCGCCACGCAGCAGACCAACCTGTCGAACTACGTCGCGCAGCTGACCAGCCAGTACCAGGCGCAATTCACCGCGCTCAACACGCTGATGGCGACGATGAACAGCAACTCGCAGTACCTGACGCAGCTGTTCGGCGGCACGAACAGTGCCGGCGCGCTGTCGAGCAACAAGAGCTGACCGCCGGCCGGACAGGAGAGCCACGATGGAACAGACCGAACTGATCGCCCAGCTCGACGCGCTCACCGACGCGATCGAACATTCGGCCGCGATGGCCGACTGGATCGAGGCGGCGCGCCTCGTCGACCTGCGCGAGCCGCTCGTTACGTCGCTCGCGGCCGATCAGCCGCCGGCCGGCATCGCCGCGATCCGCCGGATTCAGGCCAGCAACGCGCGCATCTTCGCCGACGCGCAACGCGCGCAGCAGGAGCTGACCAACGAATACCAGGCGGCGATGGGCCGCGTGCAGGCCGTCGGCCAGTACCAGAGCATCGCGAGCCGCTGACGCGTGCCTGGCGCCGCATCACTGGCGGCGCACCAACCTGACAACAAGAACTACGCGCTGATGTGAGGGCGTGCTCGTTCGCCTCCGCCCGCCTTGTGCGGGCGTTTTTTTTGGGTGCCGCCAGTCGCGCCGCCCGGCCCCGCGGCAGGCCGTTCAATCGGCCAAACTGACCGGGCTTTTACCGTCATCTCGCGGCATCGGCGCAGCGGCGCGCTACCGATAATGGTATCGACCGACTTTCCGCAGATTCCATCATGCTCTCGCTCGACCTGTCCGCCTCCGCCACGCTTACGCCCGAACAGCAGCTTGCGCAGGACATTGCGCTCGTCATGGGCAACGCGCTCGAGCGCCATCGCAGCGGCGCGTTCGACGACGCCCGGGCGCTGTACGAGGCCATCCTCGACGCGATGCCCGCGCATGGGGATGCGCATTACAACCTCGCGGTGCTGCTGGCCGATATGGGCCAGGCGGCTGATGCGGTACCGCATTTCGAAGCCGCCCTCGGCGCAAGCCCGGACAACGGCTACTACTGGGTCAGCTACATTCACGCGCTGCATCGCAGCGGGCAGACGGCCGCCGCATGGATCGCGGTCGAAATCGCGCAACAACGCGGCGTGCACGGGCCCGCGCTGAACAGCCTGATCGCCCAGTTGGCGTCACCCGATGTCGTGCTCGCAACTGCAGCGGTCGCGACCGCCCCAAGCGGAATCGACGCGGCGATCGTCCTGGAAACCGCGGCCGGGCGGAGCGACTCCGGCAAGTCTGCCCGCCGCCCCAATCAGACGCTGCTGCAAAAGCACGCAGCGCTGTTCGCCAAGAACAGGCACGCTGAAGCCACCGCGCTTGCGCGGAAACTGGTCGCCGACTACCCGGAAGACGGCGCATGCTGGCGAGCGCTGTCCGCATCGCTTCACCGGGAAGGCCGCTTCGCGGAGATGATCGAGGCAGGCTTTCGCACGGTCGAACTGCTGCCGGATGAAGTCCTCGTGCGCATCCTGCTCGCGGATACGCTACGGGCGATGAACCGTCTCTCGGAAGCCGACGAGCAGTGCACGCGCCTGTACCAGCTTCAGCCCGATCACCAAGAGGCCATGCGGATTCGCGGTCTCGTGCTGTTCGCGCTGCGCCGCACGGATGAAGCGCTCGCGGCCTGTCGGCGCGCGGTCGAACTCGCGCCCGGTGCGGCCGCGCCGTGCGGCACGCTCGGCTTCGTGCTGCTCGAACTGGGTGCAACGCAGGAAGCGATAGGCTGGCTGAGGCGCGCGATCGAAATCAACCCGACCGACAGCGTCACTCACAGCAGCATGCTGTTCAGTATCGCGCACAGCACCGAATTCGATCCGCAGGCACTCGTGGCGGAGCACCGCAAGTTCGGCAAGCGCTACGACAATCAAAAGCGCAAGCGCGCGGCCGTGTTCTCGAACCCCCGCGATCCGGCGCGCAAGCTGCAGGTCGGCTTCGTGTCAGGCGACCTGTTCAGCCACGCGGTCGCCTCCTACGCGGTGCCCGTGATCGAGCATCTCGCGGCCGACCCCGGCATTGCGATGCACTTCTATCACAATCACTTCGAGGAAGATCACACGTCGGAACGCTTCAAGGCCCACGCGACGACCTGGCGCAACGTCGCCGGCATGAGCGACTCGGCCTTCCTCGAACGCGTGCGCAACGACGGCATCGACATCGTGATCGACCTGTCGGGCCATACCGGCCGCAACCGGCTCGTTGCGCTGGCGCAGCGCGCCGCGCCGGTTCAGGCATCGTGGATCGGCTATCCGGCCACGACCGGCCTCGCGGCGATGGACTACTACCTGACGGACCGCTTCGTCGCGCCGCACGGCGCACTCGACGACCAGTTCGTCGAGCAGATCGTGCGGCTACCCGCGATCGCGCCGTTCATGCCGCCGCCGAACTGCCCGCCCGTCAACGTGCTGCCGGCGCTGCACAACGGTTATACGACGTACGCCAGCTTCAACCGCCTGAACAAGCTGAGCCCGCACGTGATCCAGGTCTGGGCACGCGTGCTGCACGCGGACCCGACCGCGCGCATGGCGCTCGGCGCGCTCGACAACGACCGCGACCAGCAGACGCTGACCGAATGGTTCGCAGCCGCCGGCATCGATGCCGGCCGCCTGACGTTCCACCGGCGCTCGAACATTCCCGTCTACATGCAGCAGCATCACGGCGTCGACCTCTGTCTCGACGCGTTCCCGTACACCGGTTCGACGACCACGCTGAACGCGCTGTGGATGGGTGTACCGACCGTGACGATCCCCGGCGCGACGATGGCCGGGCGCGGCAGCGCGGGCTGGCTGCAGCACGTCGGGCTCGACGCGTACATCGCGACGGACGAGGACGACTTCGTCGCGAGGGCGCTGGCGCTCGGCCGCGACACCGCCGCGCTGCAGGCGCTTCGCGCCGGCCTGCGCGCGCGCTGCGGAGAGTCCGCTGCGTTCCGGCCGGCTGTCGTCGCGGCCGGGCTGTCGTCGGCGCTGCGCACGATGTGGACCCGCTGGTGCGCGGGCGAACCCGCGACCGCATTCGACACGCCGCTGTTCGACGACATGACCACCGCACAGGCCGCGGCAGAGGCCTGAACCTCACGTCAGATCGAGAGAGACCATCATGACCGCCAGCCTGCCCGCGTCGTCCGTCGCGCAACTGCCGCACGAACGCATCTACGTCACGCAGCCGCACCTGCCGCCGCTCGACGAATTCGTACCGTACCTGGAGAAGATCTGGGAGAGCCGCACGCTGACCAACGGCGGCCCGTTCCACCAGCAGTTCGAGCGCGCGCTGTGCGAGTATCTCGGCGTGCCGCACCTGTCGCTGTTCGCGAACGGCACGCTCGCGCTCGTCACCGCGCTGCAGGCGCTTCGCATCAACGGCGAAGTGATCACGACGCCGTATTCGTTCGTCGCCACCGCGCATTCGCTGCTGTGGAACGGCATCAAGCCGGTATTCGTCGACGTCACGCCCGGCACGCTCAACCTGGACCCCGCGCGCATCGAGGCGGCGATCACGCCGCAAACCACCGCGATCATGCCCGTGCACTGCTACGGCAATCCGTGCGACGTCGACGCAATCCAGAAGATCGCCGACAACTACAACCTGCGCGTGATCTATGACGCCGCGCATGCGTTCGGCGTGCAGAACACCACCGGCAGCGTGCTCACCCACGGCGATCTGTCGGTGCTGAGCTTCCACGCGACGAAGGTGTTCAACACGTTCGAAGGCGGCGCGATCATCTGCCCCGACGCGAAGACCAAGCAACGGATCGATCACCTGAAGAACTTCGGTTTCGTCGACGAAGTCACGGTCGTCGCGCCCGGCATCAACGGCAAGATGAGCGAAATCAACGCCGCGTTCGGGATGCTGCAGTTGCAGCACATCGACGGCGCACTCGCGCGCCGCCGCGAAATCGACACGCTGTACCGCACGCTGCTCGCCGACGTGCGCGGCATCCGCTGCGTGCCGCTCGGCGGCCAGACCGTCGCGAACCACGCGTATTTCGCGATCCTCGTCGACGAAGACTACCCGCTCGACCGCGACGGGCTGTACCGGAAGCTGCGCGACTACGACGTGTACGCGCGCCGCTACTTCCATCCGCTGATTTCGGAATTCCCGATGTACCGCGGGCTGCCGTCCGCCAACCGCGACAACCTGCCCGTCGCGACCGAGGCCGCGCGCAAGGTGCTGTGCCTGCCGATCTACCCGGCGCTCACCGACGACATGGTCCGCCGTATCGTCGAGCTGATCGCGCGCTGACGCGCGACGCCTACAGGTAACGCTCGCCGGCCGCGCGCGCGCGGATCCGGCGGGCCGGGTTGCCGTACACGACGGTGTACGGCTCGACGTCGTGCAGCACGACCGCGCCCGCGCCCACGACGCCGTGCTCGCCCACCGCGATCCGGTGCCGCAGCATCGCACCGAGGCCGATCGCCGCACCGCGGCCGATCCGGCAGTTGCCGCCCGTGACGACGCCTGGCGCGAGGCTCGAGAAATCCTCCATCGTGCCGTCGTGATCGAGCGACGCGTTCGTATTGACGATGCACCCGCTGCCGATCGTGCAGCACGGGTTGATCACCGCGCCGGCCATCACGACCGTCCCCGCGCCGATCGTCGACGCCTTGCCGATGCATGCGGCCGGATGCACCGCCGACACGCACGGCAGGCCCGGCACGAGCGCCGCAAGTGCGGCCGTCACGTTCTCTCGCGCGTGGTTGTCGCCGATGGCGACCAGCAGCCCGGCGATGCCGTGCGCACCGACCAGATCCGGCAGGTCGCGTTCGGCGCCCAGCACCGCGTAGCCGAGGGTCTCCTCGCCGCGGGGCCGGAACGAATCGATCAGCCCGGCGATCCGGTACCGGCCAGCCTGTTCGACGATGTCGATCACGACCTTGGCGTGACCGGACGAGCCGACGATGACGATGTTTTCCACAAGGGCCTCGATTGATCTGAAAGCAGGGGCGGCCTTGCCGCGTTCCCCGCAGTATGCCGCGTCGCCACACCCGCGCGGCGCGCGCCATCATGTCAGACGACAGGCGCCGGTTCGTCCGCCGTCACGCGACCCGCTGCAAAATGCGCGGCAAACGCCGCCCGCAAGCGCTCGGCCAACCGGATCCAACTCTCGTCGCGCCCGCGCCGGAACAGCCGCACCGTGCCCGGATACCACGGCGAATCGTCGCGGCCGTGCATCCAGCGCCAGTCCACGTCCTGATTCGGCAGCAGCACCCAGCAAGGCTTGCCGAGCGACGCGGCCAGATGCGCGGTGGACGTGTCGACGCACACCACGAGATCGAGTTGCGCGACGATCGCGGCCGTATCCGCGAAATCGTCAATCTCCGAGCCCAGATGCAGCAACGGCAGGCCGCCCGGCGGCTGACGCGCCTCGTCCTCGCCCTGCCCTTTCTGCAGACTCACAAAATTCACCCCCGGCACGCTCCAAAGCGGCGTCAGCAACGCAAGCGACGGCAGCGAGCGGTGCGCGTCGTTGTGATGCTTCGGGTTGCCTTTCCACACGAGCCCGACGCGCGGGCCGGCCGGCAGCCCATCGACGCGTGCGCGCCAGCGCGCGGCGCAGGCCGGATCGGGCGCGAGCCGCACCGGCAGCGGGATCGTGTCGAGTGTCGTGCCCATGTGCATCGGCGTGCTCAGCAGGCTCGTCCAGTAATCGAACTGCGCGGCTTGCGCCGTCGCCGTCTCGTGATCGAGCACCGCGTCGACGCCGTCGACCGTCGCCATCAGCCGATGCAGCGCGGGCTGGCACGCGAACACCACGCGCGCCGCGTGCCGCGCACGATATTCCGCGAAATAGCGGCTGAACTGCAGCATGTCGCCCAGGCCGTCTTCCTGCCAGACGAGCAGCGCCTTGCCGGCGAGCGGCTCGCCCTGCCACTGCGCGCACCGCAGCACCTCGCGGGTCCGGCGGTGCACGAACGCCGCGTGTTCGTAGCGCGATTCGTAGCGCCGCCAGCCTTCTTCGAACCGGCCCAGGCCGAGCAACAGCGTCGCCAGGCCGAAACGCGCATCGCCATAGTCCGCACGCAGTTCGAGCGCGCGGCGGTACGCGCGTTCGGCGTCGTCGTGGCGGCCGGCATGCGCGAGCGTGGTGCCGAGGTTGTAGTGCACT
Organism: Burkholderia sp. ZZQ-2; assembly: GCF_050768715.1. NCBI lineage: Bacteria > Pseudomonadati > Pseudomonadota > Betaproteobacteria > Burkholderiales > Burkholderiaceae > Burkholderia > Burkholderia sp. ZZQ-2. The sequence continues at coordinate 20,121 of NZ_LDVA01000147.1, forward strand.
TCGGCCATGTCCGGAGCGAGCGACAGCGCCTCGGCGAACACGGCCATCGCTTCGTCGTGACGGCCCTGCGCGCGCAGGACGCAGCCGAGATTGTTGTGCGGCTGCGGCAGGCCGGGACGGCAACGGATCGCGTCGCGATAGGCCGCTTCGGCTTCCGGCAGGCGATCGAGGTTCTGCAGCGCGACGCCGAGGTTGTAGTGCGCCTCCGGGTGATCCGGGCACAGCACGAGCGCCTGGCGGCTGGCGGCTTCCGCTTCCGGCAGCCGCTGCATGTCGACGAGGATCGCGCCGAGATTGGCGTGCGCGAGCACGGAGTCCGTGCGCACGGTAATCGCGAGCCGGTAGGCGAGTTCCGCTTCGGCCTGGCGGCCGAGCACACGCAACAGGTTGCCGAGATCGGTCAGCACGTCGGCCGACTGCGGCTCGATCAGCAGCGCCTGCCCGAATGCCTGCTCGGCTTCATCGAGCCGGCCGAGCGCTTCGAGCACCTTGCCGAACCGGTGATGGTGCGACGCCCGCAACGGCGTGACGGACGCGAGCTGCCGGCGCAGGAGTGCCTCTGCATCGGCCAGGCGCCCTTGTGACACGAGCAACGCGCCGAGGCCGTCGCAGGCCGGCTCGAACGCCGGCATCGCGTCGATCGCGCGCCGCCACCATGCTTCCGCGTCGGCCAGCCGGTTCAGGCCGAGCGCGCAGACGGCCGCGATGTGCAGCGCCGCGACTGCCGGCGCCGGCCGGTCGAGCAGGGGCGCGACGAGCGACAGCGCGTCGGCGAACTGTCCGTTCTGGCACCGGGTTGCGGCGTGTTGAACCAGCGCGGATTCGTCGGAAGCAGAGGTCATGTCATGCGGCGCCGCGCGGCGAACGGACGTTCAGACGGACGCCGGCACGGCGGCCGGTTGGCCCGGCTGGCTGACGGCCCGGTCCCTGGCTTCCTGGAGCGCTGCGAGCGTGTCGAGTGCGCGCTCTTCGTCGGCGGTGAGATCGACCAGAAATGCGTCGTTGTTCTGCTTGATCCAGTCGAGCGGCATGTCCCACCACGCGAGCTGCAGCAGTCGTTCGCGCACTTTTTCCGTGAAGCGGAAGCGAATCAGACGGGCCGGCGAGCCGGCATAGATGCCGTACGCCTCGGTGCGGAAATTGGGCGGGATGACGGCCCGCGCGCCGATCACGCATCCGCTCTCGATCTGACTGCCACCAAGAAACAGCGCTTCGTCGCCGATCCAGACGTCGTTGTGGATCACGGTGTCCGCGTATTGCGGCATCGGCGGATTCTCGAGGCCGTTACCGTAGAGGCTGAACAGGCTCGTGGAAATGGTCCGGATCTCGTGCTGGCCATTCAACAGGAATCGCAGACGCATTCCGCCAGCCACGTGCTTGCCGATCACGAGTTTCTGAACGTCCCGATCGTACTTTGCGATCGAACCCACACCGATCGACGAGCACCGGCCGATATGACACGTCCCCATCGGCGCCTCTTCATCGACCCAGTTGCGGAAAAAATTGTTCGGAATCGCCGAAAAGGCACCATCCCGGTAGCCGAGCACGATGAAATGCTTCGCCCACGGATGGTCAGGCAGCACGCCAATACAATCGTCGGAGGTCGTAACGTTCATTCGCGGTCGCAAGTGTGCCGGTGCGGCGGCTCGATGCCGGGCCGCTCGAAACGGCGGTGGAAAACGTCGCGGCACATCGGCCGCGAGCAGGGACGATGCAGTATAGAAAGCCGGCGACGGCAACCGACAACGAATAAGAACGGCGTTCTGGCTTCTGTTCCGGAGATAGGGGCTGGTGGGGTCTCGCATGCCCACGGCTTGACGTACCACGCGTCGATGAGGAATTGCCGGCAGCGGCCGGCGCGCGAATCATTTCGCGCTCGAGCGTTGGCGCCCGGTTTTCCTTCGTGATGCTCACACGTCGGCGGAGGCGCCGCTTCGATCCGGCCAGCACGTTCCGTCACCGGAGCCGGCCGCCGTGGCGATGTGCTGCCGCCGCCTTCACCACCGGTGTGCGCCGCTCACTCTCCCGCACTCAATTACTCGACGAACACCCGCCGCAACTACTCGAACTGCACGAGCTGGAACTGCACGAACTCGACGAACTGCAGCTCGACGACGAGCAACTGCTGTCCGATGCATCGAACGCACTGCCGCTGCCAGCTTTCAGCGCGGCGAGCGACGACATCCGCGACGCGGTCTGCACGGTTTGCGAATACACCGACCAGGCGGTGCCGGCCAGCGCACCCGCACCGAACAGCGCGGCAGTCCACAGCAACGGGTCCGGGTCGTCGCGTTCGCGGTCCTGCGTCTGCTGCGTCTGCTGTGCTGCGTGCGCATCGGGTTGCAAGGGTTGCGGGCGCTGCGAATTTCGCGCGGCGCGCGGATCGTGCGCGATCCGGCGCGCAAGCAGCGCGGCCCGCCCGGCAGCCGTCGCCCCACCCCGCCCAAAACCGGTCAGCCGCCGCACGACGATCCGGTACGCGACCGCGAACACCACCATGCAGACCGCGAGCAGCAACACGGGCCGCCCGCGGCTCAGGCCGATCGCGAGTTTCGCGGCCCCCGTGCCCAGTACGATCAGCACGATCGCACGCGCGGCCAGGCGCGACGCGCGCATCTCGCCGGGTGCCCACAGCCAGCCTTGTGCGCGCATTCCGTCGACGACCTCCTGCGCATACCCGGCGAGTCGCTTGCGAAACACGTCGTAGCTCACGGTGCCGGACGGCTGCTCCTTGAGCCACGCGCAGTGGTCGTCATGGCGCCCCGCACGTTCCATGTCGGCGATCTGCACGTAGCCACCCTGCCCGGGGGCGGTCCACAGGTCGACCGCGCCCGCCTGCGCGAGCGACATCGTCACGACCTGGGCGACCCGTGCCTCGCCGCCGGTGAGATAGGCGACTTCGTCGGTGCTCAGGTCGGCCGACGCCTTGCGCGTATGCCCGCCCCAGCGTCGACAGCGGAACTCGATCGCCTGAAGCACGACGATCAACAACAACGCGACGACGCACGCCGGCACATAGAACGCGAGAAACTGCGGCCCCGCGTAGTTCAGCACGTTGAAGTCCTGCGCCGATGCGCAGGTCGCGGCGACGCTCGCGGCGGCAGCCGGCCAGGCGAGTTTCGGCAGCCGGTCGCGCCAGGTCCTGCGCGCCGGCACGGCGGCCGGCGAGTTCGCGTCCCCCAGCCCGTTCGCGGCCGACGGTTCCGGGCGCGGCGATCCGGATGCGGCACGCAGGCCGGCAGGCCGCGGCCAGATCGACTCCGGCGGCTCGCAGCCGAACAGCCGGCGATAGCTGTCCAGCGTGTCGCGATAACGCTGCGCGTACGCGGCGGCCTCGTCCGGCGCGCCCGTGCCGGGCATGTGATGCAGCCGCGCGCGCAGCACGCCGGCGCAGAAGACGTCCCAGTATTCGAGCGTGTATTGCAGGTGGAAATGCCACGCGGCATCGACCGCGACCGACGGCGTGACCGGGTGTCCGGCCGCCTGCGCGAGAAACGCGAAGCGCTTGTATTCGTCGATCACGGCCAGCGCGTGCGCATGCGACCAGCCTTCGGCTTCGGCAAGACGCCGGCTGTACGGCAGCGGCGCGTTCGGGTCGTCAGGGGAATACGCGTGCAGACGCGCGAGCAGCGCGTGCTGCGCATCGGTCAGCGCGCGGGCATCGACTGCGGTCGAGGTAGACGGAATGGCAGCCATCGGGAGTCGGCGCGATGCGCGGACGGCCGCCGCGATCGACGCTTGGAGTTGTCGTTGCGCGGGATTCTCGCACATCGGCGAGGCGGCGCGACGGCGTGCCGGGCCTGCATGCAGGGCCGCTTGCGGCGCTGCGCCGCGGGTCAGAAGTCGAGCTGCGCGATCGTGATGTCGAGCGCGGCCGCGATCTTCTTGCGCATCGACTTGCGCAGCTTCTCGCGCTTTTCCTGTTTGGCGTAGTCCGAGCGACTGATGCCGATCCGCCGCGCGACCTCGGCCCGCGTCAGGCCGAGATGCTCGCGCCACGCGCGCGCGGGCGAGCTTCCGTCGAACACGACGCGCGTCACGAGCTCGTGCGGAATCAGGTCGCGTGCGGCGCACCGCTGCGCGACATAGTCCGCGTACGGAATCACGACGAAGGCTGGCGCGCCGTCAGGGCCGTTGATGATCTGGACTGGGAGGGATTTGCTCATGCGGTGATCGCGGCGCCGGCTTCCGGGCGGCTGTTCGTCGTTTCGGTCGACATGTTCAATCGGCGTTTCAGGCGGGTTTCGGGTGCGTCGAACGACATCGGCGCAAGGTTTCGCCCGGTCGGATGCACGCGATCGGAAACCGCCATGCTGATAGCCGGCCGGAATATTACTGCAAGCGGGGAAATGGTGATGCGGATGAGACGGCGAAACCGCCGGACGCCTGAACAGGCATGTTTTGGCGCGCCCGGCTGGGATCGAACCAGCAACCCCTGCCTTCGGAGGGCAGTACTCTATCCATTGAGCTACGGGCGCGTGAGACAGTGAAACGACCCCGATATACAGGCCGCCCACGATTGGCAAGACGGCAAGGATACCCGGTTTCCCATGACGCGTCCACCTTGCCCGACGAATCCCCGCCGCACCGCGCTGCGTGCGGGTAAACACGCGCCATCGCGCCGCTCGCCGTGATGTAAACGTTCCGTCTATAATCGTCCGTGCTTCATTGGACTGCCATTTTGCCGTTGCACCGCGCTCACAATTCCTATTCACGGAGACGAGGCAAGCATGAGCGAAGCACCCCACGAATCTCCCGTCAAAACCCCCGGGCAGCTGATTGCCGTCATCATCGCGTCGTTCGCGATTCCGATCATCCTGATCGTCCTGTTCGCCAATTATGCGAACCATGCGTTCCGCGCCGGCGCCGGCACGGACGCGCTATCCGACGAGCAGGTCGCCGCGCGTATCGCCCCGCTCGCACAGGTCGAAGTGAAGGACGCCAACGCGCCCCGCACGTACAAGACCGGCGAGGCTGTCTACAAGGCCGTCTGCGTGACCTGCCACGGCACGGGCGCCGCCGGCGCGCCGAAATTCGGCAACAAGGACGACTGGGCGCCGCGCATCTCGCAAGGCTTCGACACGCTGCTGAAGACGGCACTGGCCGGCAAGGGCGCGATGCCGCCGCGCGGCGGCACGAGCCCCGACGACGTCAGCGACTATGAAATCGCCCGTGCGATCGTCTACATGGCGAACAACGACGGCGCGAACTTCCCCGAACCGGCCGCACCGGCC
>NZ_LDVA01000148.1:0-25461 GCF_050768715.1 Burkholderia sp. ZZQ-2
GGCGCGACCCGCTGCGCGCGACGCTGGCCCTGTTCGGGTCGCTCGTCCTGATGTGCGTCATCAGCATCGGCATCAGCCTCGACGTCGACAACCTGACGTTCGCGGTGCTCGACCGCGACCAGTCGATCCTGAGCCAGGACTATGCGCAGAACCTCGGCGGCTCGCGCTACTTCGTGCCGCGCGCGCCGCTCGCGGACGAGCGCGAGATCGACCGCCGCATGCGCAACGGCCAGCTGTCGCTCGCGATCGAGATTCCGCCCGGGTTCGCGCGGGACGTCGCGCACGGCCGCCGGGTCGAAATCGGCGCGTGGATCGACGGCGCGATGCCGATGCGCGCCGAGACGATCCGCGGCTACGTCGCCGGCATGCACGAGAACTGGCTGCGCGACCAGGCGAAGCGCCGGCTCGGCGCGTCGCTCGCACCGGCCGTCGAGATCGCCGTGCGCTATCGCTACAACCCGGACGTCAGGAGCCTGCCGGCGATGATTCCGGCCATCATGCCGATGCTGCTGCTGATGCTGCCCGCGATGCTGACGGCGCTCGCCGTCGTCCGGGAACGGGAGCTCGGGTCGATCGTCAACCTGTACGTCACGCCCGTCACACGCGCGGAATTCCTGCTCGGCAAGCAGGCGCCCTACGTGATGCTCGCCATGCTGAACTTCCTGCTGATGGTCGTGCTGGCCGACGTCGCGTTCGGCGTGCGGATCAAGGGCAGTTTCTTCACGCTCGCGGCCGCGGTGCTGGTCTTCAACGTGGTGGCCACGGGCATCGGCCTGTTCGCGTCGACGTTCACGCGCAGCCAGATCGCCGCGATCTTCATGACGATCGTCGGCACGCTGATTCCCGTCGTGCAGTTCTCGGGGCTGCTCACGCCGCTGTCGTCGCTGGAAGGCGCCGGCAAGTGGATCGGGGCAATCTACCCGGCCACCTACATGCTCGCGATCAGCCGCGGCGTCTACAACAAGGCGCTCGGCCTGGGCGAACTGTCGTCGCAGTTCTGGCCGCTGCTCGCGGCGGCGCCGGCCATCCTGGCCATGACCGCCGTCCTGCTGCGCAAACAGGAGCGCTGACCATGTCGCGCCTGCTCGTCATCTTCCGGCTCGGGGTCAAGGAGCTCTGGAGCCTCGCCCGCGACCCGATCCTGCTCGTGCTGATCGTCTACACGTTCAGCGCGTCGATCTACGTCGCGGCCACCGCGCGCCCGGAAACGCTGCACAAGGTGCCGATCGCGATCGTCGACGAAGACGCATCGCCGCTGTCGGCGCGCATCGCGTCGGCGTTCTTCCCGCCGCAGTTCGCACCGCCGCCGATCGTCGACGCGGCCGCGGCCGATCACGGCCTCGACAACGGCGACTACACGTTCTCGCTCGACATTCCGCCGGATTTCCAGCGCGACGTGCTCGCCGGCCGTCACGCGACGATCCAGCTCAACGTCGACGCGACCCGCATGACGCAGGCCTTTACCGGCGGCGGCTACGTGCAGCAGATCGTGTCGGGCGAGATCGACGCATTCGTGCGGCGCTATCGCGGCACCACGTCGCCGCCCGTCGATCTCGCGATGCGGATGCGCTTCAACCCGAATCTCGACGAAGTGTGGTTCGGCGCGCTGATGGAGCTGATCAACAACGTGACGATGCTGTCGATGATCCTCACCGGGGCCGCGCTGATCCGCGAACGCGAGCACGGCACGATCGAGCATCTGCTCGTGATGCCGGTCACCGCCGCGGAAATCATGCTCGCGAAGGTCTGGTCGATGGGGCTCGTCGTCACGGTGGCGGCCGTCGCATCGCTGACGCTGGTCGTGGGCGGAGCGCTGCACGTGCCGATTCCGGGCTCCATCCCGCTGTTCGTGGCCGGGATGGCGCTGCACCTGTTCGCGACGACGTCGATGGGGATCTTTCTCGCGACGCTCGTGCGCAGCATGCCGCAGTTCGGGATGTTGCTGGTGCTCGTGCTGCTGCCGCTGCAACTGCTGTCGGGCGGACTGACACCGCGCGAGAGCATGCCGCTCGCCGTGCAGGACATCATGCTGGCCGCGCCGACCACGCATTTCGTCGAACTCGCGCAACGCATCCTGTACCGCGGCGCGGGACTCGATGCGGTCTGGATCCAGTTCGCCGTGCTGTTCGCGATCGGCTGCGCGCTGTTCCTGCTGTCGCTGACGCGCTTTCGCAAGACGATCGCCCAAATGGCGTAACCGGCCCGGCGGGCGGCCGGACGCCCGCGCGGCGGCCCCATTCGTCCGTTGATACAGATCAACCGTGCCGGCACCCTTCACGCGATCATGACGACACGTCTTGTGATAGCCGCGGCGGCCGCGATGGCGGCAGGGCGGCATCGCGCTCACGGCGGCCGGCGGCCGCCTCGCCGGAGAACGTCATGATGCGCCTGCCAAACCGGATCGTTCTTGCCACGCTCGGCGTGTTCACCGCACTCGCGTCGCTGCTGGGCGTCGTACATGCGATGCTGGTCGGCGTGCATGTCCTCCCGTACGCAATCGTCGCGCTGGTGTCGGGCGTCGCCGCTTTCGTCGCACAGTTGAATTCGGCCGTCGGCGAGGATTCGTGATGCGCCCGCGTCCCTTGCATTCACCATCGTGAACGGCATCCTCCGCCTCGCGTTCAAGCTGCTCGTGAACGACAGCGCGAAGTTCACCGCGCTGACCGTCGGCATTACGTTCTCCGTGCTGCTGATGATCGAGATGACATCGCTGTTCGCCGGGATCCTGAACAAGTCGTCGGCGTCCGTCATCAACATCGGCGCGAAAGTGTGGGTGATGGACCCGGCCGTGAAGACGATCGCGAACAGCATCGGCATGCCCGACTACGTGCTCGACGTGGTGCGCAGCATCGACGGCGTCAAGTATGCGGTGCCGCTCTACTCCGGCGCCGCGCTCGTGAAGCTGCGCTCCGGCACCTACCAGGCCGTGACGGTCGTCGGCCTCGACGACGCGAGCCTGCTCGGCCGTCCGACGATGCTGCAGGGCCACATCGAGGACATCTACGCGGAGAACGGCTTCATCGCGATCCAGGACCCCGAGTTTCCGAAACTCGAGAATCCGTCGATCGGCACCGATTTCGAACTGAACGACCATCGCGGCGTGATCGTCGGCATCGCGAAGGTGGCGGCCAGCGGGCTGTTCGGCACGCCGACGCTCTACACCACGTACGCTCGCGCGATCCGGTACATTCCGTCGCCGCGCTTCACGACGTCGTACATTCTCGTCGAGCCGAAATCGGCCGCGGACATCGCGCACATCAAGGCCGTCGTGCAATCGCTCGGCTATCGCGCGTACACGCGCGACGAATTCATCGCGCAGATCGCACGCTTCTACAAGTACGAGACCGGGCTGGGCACCAACATCATGCTGATGACGATCATCAGCTTCATCATCGGCCTGTCGATCTCGGGCCAGACGTTCTATGCGTTCATCCTCGAGAACCTCGACAAGTTCGGCGCGCTGAAGGCGATCGGCGCGAAAAGCCGCGAACTCGTCGTGATGATCCTGTTCCAGGCGACGTTCACCGCGCTGACCGGCTACGGCATCGGCGTCGGCCTGTGCGTGCTGATGATCAGCCTCGCGAAGCTGCAGATTCCGGATTACGCGGCGCTCGTCACGTTCGGCAACCTGGCGCTCGCGTTCGGGATGGTGGTCGTGATCGCGACGATCTCGAGCTATCTCGGCGTGCGGCGCGTCCTGCGCATCGAGCCGTTCGACATCTTCCGGGGCTGACCATGGCGAACGTCGCGATCGACGCACAAGGCGTCAGCAAGTGGTTCGGCGAAGGCGACGCGCGCACGCAGGCGTTGCGCGACGTGTCGATGCAGGCGAACTTCGGCGAGATGCTGCTGATCGTCGGGCCGTCCGGCAGCGGCAAGACGACGCTGCTCAGCGTGATCTCGGGCATCCTGCGGCCGGAATCCGGCTCGGTGTCGATCGACGGCGTCGACCTGTGGGCGCAGCCGAACGACGCGATCGCCGATTTCCGGCTGAACCGGATCGGCTTCGTATTCCAGGACTACCACCTGTTCCCGCGGCTCACGACCGTGGAGAACGTCGCGATTCCGCTGATCCTGAAACGCCGGCCGTGGGACGAGGCGATGCACGAAGCGCTCGGCTACCTCGACGTCGTCGGGCTCGGCAATCGCGCACAACTGCCGCCCGTCAAGCTGTCGGGCGGCGAGCAGCAACGCGTCGCGATCGCGCGCGCGATCGTCAGCCAGCCCGACCTGCTGATCCTCGACGAGCCGACCGCGTCGCTCAACGGCGACACGGGCCGCATGATCATCGACTTCGTCAAGCACCAGGTGCTGAACGACACACGCTGCATCGTGATCGTCACGCACGACGCACGGATCTTCGAATACGCGGATCGCATCCTGCGGATGGAGGACGGCAAGCTGAACGGGATCGACCGCGGAGGTGCGCGATGAAGCACCGGCTCGTGTTCGTGGCCGCCCTGCTCGGCTTCCTGGCAAGCGTCGTTGCCGCGTGGGTGTACAGCCGTCAGGAACCGCCGCAGCCACCGGTATTCAAGCCGGCCGCCAATCCGTACGCGCGCGGCGTCTATGCGAACGGCATCGTCGAAAGCGAACAGCCGGCCGGCGCGAACGTGAACGTCTACCCGGACGTGTCGGGCGCGGTGACACGCATCCTCGTGCACGACGGCGATCCGGTGAAGGCCGGCGATGTGCTGCTGACGATCGACGACTCGGTGCAGCGCGCCACCGCCGCGCAGCTCGCGGCACAGGCCGACGCGGCCGCCGCCCTGCTCGACGAACTGAAAGCGCAGCCGCGCCGCGAGGTGCTCGACGTGGCCACCGCGCAGACCACGGCCGCGCAGGCCAGCCTGAAGCTCGCGCAGGATCAGTACGACAAGCAGCGGCGCGCGTACGACATCGACCCGAAGGCCGTCAGCCGCGATGCGCTCGACACGGCCGCGAACGCGGTACGCGTCGCTGCGGCCAACCTGGACGTCGTGACGCGGCAGTATCGCCTGACGAAAGCCGGCGCGTGGAGTTACGACGTGCGCAACCAGGAAGCGCAGGCCGTCGCGCTGCGGCGCGCGGCCGACGCGGCCGCCGCGCTGCTTGCCCGCTACACGCTGCGCGCGCCGGCGGACGGCACAGTGCTCGCGATGAACGCGGCCGTCGGCTCGTACCTGACCTCGCAGGGGCTCTACGATACCTACACGCGGAGCAACGGGCCCGTCGCGGTGCTCGGCACGCCGGTCGACCGCCTGCAGGTGCGCTGCTACATCGACGAAATCCTGATCCACCAGTTGCCCGACCTGCACGCGCTGAAGGCCCACATGTTCGTGCGCGGTACGTCGGGCGAGGCCGACCTCCAGTTCGTCCGCGTGCAGCCGTACGTCACGCCGAAGATCGAATTGTCCGACCAGCGCACCGAGCGCGTCGACGTGCGGGTGCTGCCGGTCATTTTCCGTATCGTCCCGAACAAGGCTGTCCGGTTGTTTCCCGGGCAGATCGTCGATGTATACGTGGCCGGCAAATGATCGCCCCGTCCGCGGCCTGCTGCGCGCGGCGGCCCTGCTCGCGGCCGTCGCGCCGCTGGCCGGATGCATGGTCGGGCCCGACTTCACCCGTCCGCCCGTTCCGCATGTATCGCGTTTTGTCGCCGCGGACGCCGCGACCGGCGCATGGACAGCCGGGGGGCAGACACAGGCGCTGTCGGCGAGCGAGCCGCTCACACGCGACTGGTGGACGCGCTTCGGCAGCCGTGCGATCGACTCGACCGTCGGCGAGGCGCTGACCGGCAGCCCGACGCTCGATCTCGCCGAGGCGACGCTGCGGCGCAGCGAACATGCGCTGCGAGCCGGCGAAGGCGTGTTCTTTCCGCAGGCGGATGCTCAGGCCGGCGCGTCGCGCCAGCGCTATGCGCCGCTGCGCACCGGGCAGGTAGTGCCGGCCTCGATCTTCAACCTGTACACGCTGTCGGCGACGGTCAGCTACACGCTCGACCTGTGGGGCGGCGAGCGGCGGCAGGTCGAGGCGCTCACGGCCGGCGTCGACGCACAGCGCCAGGCGCTGGCGGGCGCATACCTGATGCTGACCGCCAACGTCGTCAACACGATGGTCGCGCGCGCCGCCTATCGGGACGAAGCCGCGGCCACGCGCGAGATGATCGGCCTGCTCGACGAGCAGATCCGCCTGACGCGCGCACAGGTGACGGCCGGCGCGGCGGCCTACGTTGCGGTGCTGACGCTGGAATCGCAACGGGCGTCGCTCGAGGCGACGCTGCCCGCGCTCGACCAGAAACGCGCCCAGGCCGACGACCTGCTCGCGCTGCTCGCCGGCCGCTACCCCGCCGACTGGCAGACACCCGACCTGTCGCTCGAGCGCATCGCGCTGCCGGCCAGCCTGCCGGATACGGCGCCGTCGTCGCTGGTGCGCCGCCGGCCGGACATCCTGCAGGCGGAAGCGCAACTGCACGTGGCCAGTGCACAGGTCGGCGTCGCGACGGCCGCGCTCTACCCGAATGTCACGCTGTCCGCGTCGGGCGGCTTCGACAGCATCGTCGCCGGCCGGCTGTTCGCGCCGGCCGGCCGCGCATGGAGCGTCGGCGCCGGGCTCACCGCACCGCTCTTTCACGGCGGCACGCTGCTGAACCAGCGGCGTGCGGCGCAGGATGCGTACGACGAAGCCGACGCGACCTACCGGCAAGTAGTGCTGTCGGCGTTCTCGCAGGTCGCCGACACGCTGCGCGCACTCGCGAACGACGCAACGGCGCTCGATGCGCAGGCCCGCGCGATGGCCGCGGCCCGCGATGCGCTGACACTTACGCAGGCCGGCTACGACGCGGGGATCTCGGGCTACGTGCAGTTGCTGGTCGCCGACGTGCAATACCATCAGGCGCGCCTTGCGTGGCTGCAGGCAGTCGCGCAGCGGTTGCAGGACACGGTCGCGTTCTACGTCGCGCTCGGCGGCGGCTGGGGTGACCCGGGCTGAAACGCGGCAGTGCGGTCGTCCGGAGTCGGCCCGTCTACGTGTGCGCCACGATGTCCGGCCGCTGCCAGGGCGGCAACTCGGCCCAGCCGAGCGGGCCGTAGACGGTACCGCCGGCGGCCTCGATCGTCTCGACGAATTCGGCGAGTGTCGCCCCCGCCGGCACGACCAGCTTCATCGCGTCGACGAATTCCTCGCTGCGCAGCCACGGCACCGCGCCGCCGTTGATCTGCTCGACGCTCCAGTCCTGCCCGTGCCGGCCGGCTTCGGGCGGCAGCAGGCGCGGCGCGTCGAACGCCACGCGCAGCAGCTGAGTGCGCGAATCGCTGTAAGGCGGCTGCGCGACATCCTGATAGGGCACGTCGGCCCAGCTTTGGCCGCATTGCAGGTCGAGCGGCAGGCACGTAAACCACGCCCAGGGCGCGCGGACGAAGCACAGCCGGTAGCCGGTCCGCGCGCCGTCCAGGTTGGCGATCAGCGTCATGATGGATTCGTCCCTATCGCGTCGAAATCTCGCTGCCTATGGTGTACGGCATATACGCGGCCCGCGCGGAGGGCGGAATCACGACATCGCCCTCGCGCATGCGACCACTATCGCGCCACCGTCCGGCCCGCGCGTTGATTGACGTCAAACCGTAGCCGCAACGGCTGGAGGACGAACCTCACCTATCCCGGGCACGGATACGGCAATCCCTGATTTCCATCAATCGCTTCACGCGCATCCGCGCTGTAATCGGTTCACTGCTCCCTCGACTCCCGGTGAGGCATCCATGAAACTGACTTTTCTCGGCGCGACCGAAACCGTGACCGGCTCGAAGTACCTGCTCGAGCACGGCAACCGGCGCGTGCTGGTCGACTGCGGCCTGTTCCAGGGCACGAAGAACCTGCGGCTGCGCAACTGGAGCCCGTTGCCGCTCGCGCCCGACACGCTCGACGCGGTCGTGCTCACGCACGCGCATATCGACCATACCGGCTACCTTCCGGTACTGGTGCGCGAAGGATATCGCGGGCCCGTGTACTGCACGGCCGCCACGGCCGAACTCTGCGACATCATGCTGCGCGACAGCGCGCGGCTGCAGGAAGAGGAAGCCGACTTCGCGAACCGCCACGGCTACTCGAAGCATCACCCCGCACAGCCGCTCTACACGCTGGAAGATGCGCAGCGCGCGCTGCAACTGCTGAAGCCCGTCGCGTTCGACGAATGCACCGCACTGGGCGGCGGCCTGGCGTTCCGCCTGCTGCCGGCCGGGCACATCCTCGGCGCGGCGAGCGTCGTGATGCACTGGAATCACAAGGTGCTCGCGTTCTCGGGCGACCTCGGCCGCTATCACGACCCGATCATGCAGCCGCCGCTGGCGCCCGCGCATGCGGACTTCCTGGTCGTCGAATCGACGTACGGCGACCGTCTGCATCCGGAATCGGACCCCGAGAACGAACTGGCCGCGCTGTTCGACAAGACTTTCGCGCGCGGCGGCGTCGTGGTGATGCCCTGCTTCACCGTCGGGCGCGCGCAGGAAATCCTGCACTACATCGCGCGGCTGAAGGCGTCCGGCCGCATGGCGCGTGTCCCGGTATATCTCGACAGCCCGATGGCGACGGACGTGACCGAGATCTATCGTCACCATATTCTCGAGCACCGGCTGACGCCGTCCGAAGCGAATGCGCTCGGTCACGCGGCCACGATGATCCGGTCGGTCGAGCAGTCGAAAGCGATCGCCGACCATCACGGCCCGATGGTCATCATCGCCGGCAGCGGGATGGCGACGGGCGGCCGCGTGCTGCACCACCTGAGCCGCTACGCGCCCGATGCGCGCAACACGATCGCGCTGGTCGGCTACCAGGCGGCCGGCACACGCGGCGCGGCGCTGGCCGCGCACGAGCCGACGCTGAAGATTCACGGCGAATACGTGCGCGTGCGCGCGCAGGTCGAGTCGATCACGACGCTCTCCGCGCATGCCGACTACGAGGAGATTCTCCGCTGGCTCGGCACGATGCAGCGCGCGCCGGTGCGGACCTTCGTCACGCACGGCGAACCCGCGGCGGCCGATGCGATGCGGCGGCGTATCGCGGAGCGACTGCACTGGCCGTGCGAGGTGCCGACTTACGCGCAGTGCGTCGATCTCGACGCGGTCGAATCGGGCGACACGCACGAGCCGGCCACGCTTTCATCCTGACGGCGACGCCAGCGACGCGCGGGCCGGCGCGTGCACGGGAACCGGACATCGCGCGCCGGGTCCCGTGCTCGCGGCGCGCCGCGTGGCTATCGGCTATCGGCGATCAACCGACTTCGATGATGACCTTCAGCGCATGGGTTTGCGCCGCGCGGCCGAAGGTGTCGTATGCGCGCTCGACGTCGTCGAGCGAGAACCGGTGCGTGATCAGGCGCGTCGGATCGAGGCGCCCGGCGCGTACGGTCTTCAGCAGCATCGGCGTGCTGACCGTGTCGACGAGCCGCGTCGTGATCGAGATATTGCGATCCCATAGCTTCTCGAGGTGCAGGTCGGCCTTGACCCCGTGCACGCCGACGTTCGCGACCACGCCGCCCGGCGCCACCAGCGAGGTGCACATCTCGAACGTCGCCGGAATGCCGACCGCCTCGATCGCGCAATCCACGCCGACGCCGTCGGTCAGCTTCATGACCTCCGCCACCGGGTCGCCGCTGCGGCCGTCGATGCAATCGGTCGCGCCGAAACGCCGCGCCACCTCGAGCCGGTTGCTGTCCGGGTCGATCATGATGATCCGCGCGGGCGAGTAGAACTGCGCGGTCAGCAACGCCGCCAGCCCGATCGGGCCCGCGCCGACGATCGCGACCGAGCAGCCGGGCTGCACCTTGCCGTTCAGCACGCCGCATTCGAACCCGGTCGGCAGGATGTCGGACAGCATCACGAGCGCGTCCTCGTCCGCGCCCGGCGGAATCCGGTAGAGACTCGTCTGCGCATGCGGGATGCGCACGTACTCGGCCTGCGTGCCGTCGATCCGGTTGCCGAGGATCCAGCCGCCCGTCGTGCAGTGAGAATACAGGCCGCGCCGGCAGTACTCGCAGCGGCCGCACGACGAGATGCACGAAATGAGCACGGGATCGCCCGGCTTCAGTGAATCGACCGCGGCGCCGACCTGCTCGACGATGCCGACGCCCTCATGGCCGAGAATGCGGCCGGGTTCGCAGGTCGGTACGTCGCCCTTGAGAATATGCAGATCGGTACCGCAGATCGTCGTGCGCGTCACGCGGACGATCGCGTCGGTGGGCGACTGCAGTTCCGGCCTCGGCCGCTCCTCGAGCGCCTTGCGCCCGGGTCCGTGGTAGACGAGTGCTTTCATCGCGGTTCCTCCATCGAAAGAAAGGGTTGCGGGTTCATTCATCAGGACTGCAGGTGATGCCGACCCTGCGCCAGCACCGTCGCGAGCGCGCACGAAGCGATCCGGATGGCGATGCCGTCGGCACGGCTCGTCAGCACGATCGGCACGCGTGCGCCGACGACGATGCCTGCGCTGACGGCACCCCCCAGGTATTCGAGCTGCTTCGCGAGCAGGTTGCCGGCTTCGATATCGGGAACGACCAGGATGTCGGCGCGGCCGGCTACCGGCGAGTCGATCCCCTTGTCGTGCGCCGCCCGCAGCGAAATCGCGTTGTCGAACGCGAGCGGGCCGTCGACGATCGCACCCGTGAGCTGGCCGCGCTCGGCCATCTTCGCGAGCGCGGCCGCATCGAGCGTCGAGCGCATCGCCGGATTGACGGTTTCGACCGCGCACAGCACCGCCACGCGCGGGCAGGCAACGCCCAGCGCATGTGCGACGTCGATCGCGTTCTGCGTGATGGCCGCTTTCTGCGCGAGATCCGGCGCGATGTTCACCGCCGCGTCGGTCAGGATGAACGGGCGCGGATACGCGGGCGCCTCGATCAGGAAACAGTGGGACATGCGCTTGTCGGTGCGCAGGCCCGAACCGGCCGCGACGACCGCGCCCATCAGCTCGTCCGTGTGCAGGCTGCCCTTCATCAGCGCGCCGGCGCGGCCGGCCGCCGCCAGTTCGACCGCGCGGGCCGCCGCCGCATGGCTGTGCGGCACATCCTCGATCGTCCACTTCGAAAGATCGACGCCCGCCTCGTTCGCCACGCGTTGCACCTTGGCGCGCGGCGCGACGATCAGCGGTTCGATCGCTGCCCCCAGGGGTGACGTGCGCAGCGCCGCAAGCGCAACGAGACTGGTCGCGTCACACGGATGCACGACGGCGACGACGAGCGGCGCCGCGTTGCGCGCCCGCGCGATCAGCTCGGGTAATGCGCCGTCCGGGCGTGGCAGCAAGCCGGGCAGGCATGCGTCGTCGAGCCCCTCCGGCGGCGGGTTTTCGCTCATGTTTCGAGTACGTAGGTGCCGGGCGCCGCCGCAAATCCCGCGGCCGGCGTACGGGCCGGCACGTCGCCCGACGAGCGCGCGTGCAGCCAGTCGCGCCAGCAGGTCCACCACGATCCGTCGACCGCTGGCGTATCGCGTACGAAATCGTGCCGGCTGCGGTAGGCTGCGCCGGGTTCACGGGTCGCGCATCGATAGTGGCGCCCCGCATGGCCGGGTTCGGACACGATGCCCGCGTTGTGCCCCCCCGATGTCAGCACGAAGGTCAGCGCGTGGTGCGTGAGCAGGTGGAGCTTGTAGACGGAACCCCACGGCGACACGTGATCGCGCTCGGTGCCGACCACGAACGTCGGCACGTCGAGATCCGACAACGCAACCGGCCGCCCGTCGACGCAGTAGCGGCCGGCCGCGAGATCGTTGTCGAGAAAGAGCCGCGTCAGGTATTCCGAATGCATCCGATACGGCATGCGCGTGGTGTCCGCATTCCACGACATCAGGTCGTTGGGCTTCGTGCGCGTGCCGAGCAGGTATTCGCTCATCATCCGCGACCAGATCAGGTCGCGCGCGTTCAGCAGTTCGAACGCGGCGGACATCTGCGCGCCGTCCAGGTAACCCTGCCGCCACATCAGCGCGTCGAGTGCGGACAGTTCGCTCGCGTCGATGAACAGGCCGAGCTCGCCGGGTTCGCTGAAATCGGTCTGGGCCGCCAGCAACGTGACGGAGCGCAGTGCGTCGTGTTGCCGCCCGTCGCGCGCGAGCGCCGCCGCGCCGATCGCCAGCAGCGTGCCGCCCAGGCAATAGCCGACCGCGTGGACCGCTTCGCCGCAGATCGACCGGGCGGCGTCGAGCGTCGCCATGCACCCGTCGCGCAGATAATCGTCGAGCCCGACGTCGCGTGCCTCCGCGCCCGGGTTGCGCCACGACACCGCAAACACGGTGTAGCCCGCGTCGACCAGGAAGCGGATCAGCGAGTTGTGTGGCTGCAGATCGAGGATGTAGTACTTCATGATCCACGACGGCACGATCAGGATCGGTTCGCGTGCCACGGCGGGCGTCGTCGGGTCGTATTGCAGCAGCTCGCACAGCGCGTTGCGCCAGACGACGCGGCCCGGCGTGACCGCCACGTCGCGTCCCGGCAGATACGTGCGCGTGTCGCGGGCCCGCGTGCCGCCCGTGCGATCGAGCAACGCACTCGCGTCGTCCAGCCAGTTCCGGAAGCCTGCCGCGAGATTCGCGCCGCCGCTGCGCATCGTCGCGTCGAGCGCGACCGGGTTGGTCGCCAGGAAGTTGCCGGGCGAGCACGCGTCGAGCCACTGTCGCGCGACGAACCCGACCAGTTCCTCATGGTGCCGTTCGACGCCCGGCACGCCGCGCGTTGCGTCGCGCCACCAGCGCTGGATCGACAGGAAACTGTCGCGATACGCGCTGAACGGCCAGCCGGCCCACGCCGGCGCGGCGAAGCGCGGATCGGCCTCGCCGGCATGCACGGCAAGGCCGCTCATGTCCGCAGCGTCGGCGTCGCCCTCACGCCGGTTTGCCGCCGGTGCAACGGCGGCCGTGCACGCCTGCGTCGCGAGCTCGAAGCACTTCCCCGGCGACACCGCCAGATGCGCGCCCCAATCGAGCATGGCCAGCGCCAGCGACACGGGCGACAGCCCGAAGGTCATCGCGGCGACGGTCGCATGCGCTGCGCGGTTCCATTGTTCGGCAGGCGAAGTCGTTCCCGCCGGGCATTCGGCGGAACGCGACGCCGGCCCGCCCCGATCCGGCGGCGGATTCGATTCGTGCGTGAACGGTGCACGGATGACGGAGGCTGTCATTGCATGTGCATGCCGCCGTTGACATCGAATTCGGCGCCCGTCGCAAATGCGCCCGCATCGGAACACAGGAAGCCGACGAGCGCGGCGATCTCGTCGGGGCGGCCAAGACGCCCCACCGGGATCTGCGGCAGGATCTTCGTGTCGAGCACTTCCTTCGGCACCGATTCGAGCATCGCCGTATCCAGGTAGCCTGGCGCGACCGTGTTGACCGTCACGCCGTGACGCGCGAGCTCGAGCGCGAGCGCCTTCGTGAAGCCGTGGATGCCGGCCTTCGCGGCCGCGTAGTTCGTTTGCCCGTACGCACCTCTCGAACCGTTGACGGACCCGATGTTCACGATCCGCCCGAAGCCCGCGTCGATCATGCCGGGCACGAACGGCTTCGTCATGTTGAACATGCTGTCGAGGTTGGTGCGCAGCACCGCATCCCACATGCCCTTGGTCATCTTCACGAAGGTGGCGTCGTGCGTGATGCCGGCGTTGTTGACGAGCACGTCGACGCGCCCGAATTCGGCCAGCACGCGTGCCGCGCAGTGCTGGCACGCATCGTAATCGGCAACGTCGACCTCGTACGCATGAAACGCGCGGCCGGCGTCGCGTTCCTGCGTGAGCCACGTCGCGACGTGGTCGTTGTGTTCGGTGTGCGACACCGCCACCGTCATGCCCGCGTCGTGCAGGCAACGGCTGATCGCGGCGCCAAGGCCGCCCATTCCACCCGTGACGAACGCGACGCGCCTAGCGGACATGATCGTGCTCCCGCGCGGCAAGGTGGTCGTCCGGCAGTCGCATGGCCACCGGCCCGCCGTCGCTCGCGCCGACGGCCTCCGTGATGCCGAGCTCGAACGCCGCCATCCAGTCGCGCCACGGCATGCTGGCCTCGTTGATCACGGCCAGCCGCCCGAGGTCGGGCAGCCAATCGGTCTGGTAGCGCGCCAGCCCGCCGGGGCCGTATTCGCGCAGCCACGTGCGCCACGCGCCGGCACTCTCGAACTGCCCGCGCATGCAGAGCTCGGTGGCGTCCTGCCAGATCGCGACGGTGGCGACCGTGTAGTCGCGCATCGCCAGCCGGGCCGCTTCACCGAAGGCCGTCCACTCGTTCGTAGCCGTGAGCGCCTGCTGCAGGCCGCGCACGGCGTCGCGGTCCCGTTCGATGCAGCGCCCCGCGAGCGCATGCCATTCCTGCTGCCAGCCTCGGTTCAGCGCGGCCATGCGCAATGCAAGATCGCATCCCGCGCGGCAAGCGTCGTTCGGTGTCGTCAAAGCATGGGCGCTCATCGTGTTCCCTCCTTCGATCCGGTCAACGGGTTCGCATCCGCCTCGTGCCGCCTGCCGGGCATCGGCATGGCGACCGCCTCACTGTGCGGCCGCGGCGCTCGGCTGCCGTTGATCTGAGTCAAGCGCGCGGAAACCCTGCTTCGTAGACTGGATTGCACTGGCGGATCACCCGTCGATGGAGCGATTCCGATGAGCTACAAAAGCATGGTCGTGCACCTCGATACGAGCGCCCGCGCGCATTCGCGCCTCGAGTTCGCGTTGCGTCTCGCCCGGCGCTTCGGTGCGCATCTCACCGGGCTGTTCGCGGTCTACACGCCCGAGCCGTATTCGTTCTACGTGATGGCCGGTTCCGCCGACTATTTCCGCGAGCACCGCGAGCGGCGCGACGAACGGCTCGCCGCGCTGGAACGCCTGTTCCATGCGGAGACCGCCCGCGCCAAGGTGCCGGCGACCTGGGTTCGCGCGGACGAACGCGCGAATCTGGCCGTGCTGCGCGCCGCGCGGCTCGCCGATCTCGTGATTGCGGGCCAGAGCGACCCGAACGATCCCGAGACCTTTATCGACGACCAGTTTCCGGAGAACCTGGTGCTGTCCGCCGGCCGCCCGGTGCTGTTCGTGCCGTACACCGGAGAATTTCCGTCGATCGGCGAACGGGTATTCGTCGCATGGGACGGCAGCCGCGAAGCGGCCCGCGCCGCGCACGACGCGCTCCCGTTTCTCGAGCACGCGAAGCGCACGACGGTCGCCGCCGTGGTCGACGCCGATTCGGAGGCGGCGACCACGCGCATTCCGGCCGCCGATGCCGCGCTAATGCTGGCACGCCACGCGCACGACGTGAACGTGCTCGACATCGGTACCGGCGCCGGCGCGTCGATCGGCGACACGCTGCTGTCACGCGCTTACGAAACGGGTTCCGACCTGCTCGTGATGGGGGCCTACGGCCATCCGCGCTGGCGCGAACTGGTGATGGGCGGCGCCACCCGCACGGTGCTGGGGTCGATGACGCTGCCGGTGCTGATGTCGCACTGAGCCGGCCGATGCGCACACTCGCGCTCCTCGTCGTCAATGCCGGTTCGTCGAGCGTGAAGTTCGCGCTCTTTGCGTATCCGCCGCACGACGATCCCGCGCGGCGGCCGCTGCACGAGGGCGAAGCGGTCGAGACCGGCAACGGCGTGTCGATCCGCTTCGACGCCGAACCGGCCGTTGCATTGCCGCTCGGTGCGAGCGCCCCCTGTCGCGACGCGCTCGCGCGGATCGCGACGTGGATCCGCGGGCAGTTGCCGCACATCACGGTGGGCGCCATTGCCCATCGCGTCGTGCACGGCGGCACACGCTTCATGGAGCCGGTGATCGTCGACGACGCGGTGCTCGGCGCGCTACGCACGCTGACGCCGCTCGCCCCGTTGCATCAGCCGCACGGCCTCGATGCGATCGACGTGCTGCGCGGCACGTTTCCGGGCGTCCCGCACATCGCCGTGTTCGACACGGCATTTCATCGCACGCTGCCGCGCACCGAGCAGCTGCTCCCGCTGCCGCACGCGTGGTTCGACGAGGGCGTACGGCGCTACGGGTTCCACGGCCTGTCGTACGAATACCTGGCCGTCGCGCTCGACGAGCGGTTCGGCGCGCGTGCGCACGGCCGCGTGATCGCCGCCCATCTCGGCAGCGGTGCCAGCCTGTGCGCGATGCGCGACTGCCGCAGCGTCGCGACGACGATGGGCTTCTCGGCACTCGACGGGCTGATGATGAGCACGCGCTGCGGGGCGCTCGATCCCGGTGTCGTCCTGCACCTGCTCGAAGTCGGCAAGCTGTCGGGCGACGCGCTGGGCCACCTGCTGTATCACGAGTCGGGGCTCAAGGGCGTCTCGGGCGCGTCGGGCGACCCGCGCGTGCTGCTGGCACGCGAAGCCGCGGGCGATGCGCCGGCCGCCGATGCGCTGGCGCTGTACGTCCATCGCATCGTGCGCGAGGTCGGTGCGCTGACCGCGCTGCTCGGCGGCCTCGACATGCTGGTCTTCACGGCCGGCATCGGCGAGCACTCGGCCGTGTTGCGCGAGCGGATCTGCGCATCGCTCGGCTGGCTCGGCATCGACCTCGACGTGTGCGCGAATGCTGACCATGCGCAGGTCGTGTCGTCCGCGTCGAGCGCGGTCACGGTGGTCGTCGAGCCGACCAACGAAGCGTGGATCGCGGCACGCGCCGCGGTGCGCGTGCTGCGCGGCAACCGCGCCGCTTGATCCAGATCAGCGCCGTCGGCGCGCACGCGCCGATGATGACCTCATCCACATCCGTTCAAGGGAAATGCCATGTACTCGAACATTCTGGTTGCGCTCGACGGCAGCGACACGTCGTCCCGCGCACTCGACGCCGCGCTGACGCTCGCGGCGGAGACGGGTGCGCGGCTGACCCCCGTCTACGTCGTCGATTTCCTGGTGCCGGCCTACGACACGTACGGATACGATCCGTCGATCCTCGTCGACGCCTTCCGCGAAGAGGGGCTGCGCGTCACCGACGACGCGGCGCGACGCCTGAAAGCGCGCGACGTGGCCGGCACGCCGCAGATCTCCAACGTCGAGCCCGCGGGCGAGGACATTCCGCGCCGGATCGTCCGTCTTGCCGACGAAACCGGGGCCGACCTGATCGTGATGGGCACGCACGGCCGGCGCGGCTTTCAGCGCCTCTTCCTCGGCAGCGTGGCCGAGCGCGTGCTGCGCCTGGCCACCTGCCCCGTCCTGATGATTCCGGCGAACTGCCCGTCGGAGAAACCCGCCGAAACCGCCGCGGCATCAACCGAAAAGGAGCCGTCATGAGCTACAAGACCCTGCTCGTCCACCTCGACGACAGCGAGCGCTGCGCGACGCGCGTCGGCCTCGCACTCGAACTCGCGGCGCGCTGGAACGCGCATCTGATCGGCCTCTACGTGGTCTGCCAGGACCTGTTCGAGCCGTTGCGGCGGCCCGACGAACCGCTGAAGCTTGCCGTGTACGAGCGGCTGTGCGAGCAGCGCCGCAAGGAAGCCGAGGAAAAATTCCTGACGGCCGCCGAGCGCGCGGGACGCAGCGTCGAATGGCAGGCCCCCACCGGCGACGCGACCGCCGCCGCCATTCTGCACGCGCGTCACGCCGATCTGCTGGTGCTCGGCCAGGAAGACCCCGACGATCGCATGACCTACGTCGCACGTCATTTCGTCGAGGATGTCGTGATGGGCAGCGGCCGCCCGGCGATCGTCGTGCCCTACGCCGGCGACGTGCGAACGATCGGCGAGAACGTGCTGATCGGCTGGGACGGCGGGCGCGAAGCCGCCCGCGTGATGGCCGATGCGCTGCCGCTGCTCGCCCGCGCGCGCTTCGTCAACGTCGAGACGGTCGTGCGCGGGCAGCCCGACCCGGACAAGACGCCCGCGGGCGTCGACGTCGCCGCGTATCTCGAACGGCACGGCGTTCGCGCGTCGTTCTCCACGACGCCGCGCGACCGGTCGGTCGGCGTGGGCGCGACGCTGCTGAACCGGGTGACCGACCTGCACGCGGACCTGCTCGTGATGGGTTTGTACAGCCATGCGCGCATGCACGAACGCGTGCTGGGCGGCGCCACACGCACGATCCTCGAGACGATGACGGTACCGGTGCTGCTGTCTCACTGAGCCGTCGAAAAGGGGGCAGCCGCTTGCGGCCGCCCCCTTTTTGTCACAACACGGCGCGTCACAACACGGCCGCACACGCGCCCTGCCCCTCCCGCACGACCAGCACCGGCCGGTCGGCGGTGCGCACCAGCGATTCGGCGACGCTGCCGAGCAACGCGCGGCGCACGCCGCGCCGCCCGTGCGTGCCCATCACGATCAGGTCCGCGTCGCATTCGGCGGCGGCGCGCGCCAGAACGGACGACACGTCCTCGCCGCACGCGTCGAGCGTGTGTGCCGTGCCGCGGACGCCGCACAGGCGAAACGCGGTCTCCGCGTCCGCCACCGCGATCGCGGCCCTGTCCGCATCCAGCCCCGCGGGGTCGCGCTGGCCGATATAGCCGCTGTCGACGTCGGCCACCCTCGGCGCGTCCGATACCACGCACACGGCGACGATCAGGCCGCCTGAATCGCGGGCGAGCGCGATCGCCTCGTCGAGCGCGAGTCGCGAAGCGCGGCTGCCGTCGAGTGCCGCAAAGATCCGTGCATACATGGAGCCTCCCCGTTGCCGTTCGGATTTGACCGGCATGCCAGACCAGTCTGGGCCCGACGCGCATCGTCCGGTTGATGCCGGTCAAGCCCGCACGGAAACAGGCGTACGCATCGGTCCCGATTGGCGAATCCGGACAAAACGCGCACAATTTCGGGCGATATCGCAAGTTTCGGCCTGCCCCGCTTCCCGTGCCCCGCGTCCGGCCCGCTGCCCGCCGGCCGCCGGCGAAATCCGTCAGGATGAACGGCAATGACAGTCCATGTGCCCGCCTTCAAGGCCGGGCCGGCTCCGCGCAGGGTCCGGCCCGCGCGATCCGCGACCCTCGCCGCGCTGCTGACGCTGGCGCTCGGCCTGGCCACGTCGTTTGCCGCCGCCCGGCTCGTGCAGAACCGGGCGCAGGAAGCCGCCCAGGCGCGCTTCGCGCAATCGGCGACGCTCGCGACGGCCGACCTCCGGCGCAGCTTCCTCGGCGCCGCCGCCGTCTTGCGCGGCGCGCGCGGCTTCGCGTCGACGCTGGTCGTGCCTCAATCCGGCGACGCGTGGCGTCGTTACATTGCCGGTCTCGATCTGGACGGCTTGCAGTCGCCCGTCCGCAGCGTCGGAAGAATCGAGCCGAGCCCCGCCAATGACGATCAGGCGACCCGGCGGGCACTGCAGCGAGCGGCGGAAACCGGCAGGGTCGCGCTGGCCGCGAACGCGACCCAGGACAGCGCCGACGCGACGAGTGCCCGCACGGCGCTGATGTTGTATCTGCCGATTTATGCGGACGCTGAAGACGGGGCTCCGCCGGGGCCGCAACATGCGCGCGCGACCGGATACGTCTATGCCGCGCTCGATCCGGCACGTCTCGTCGATCCGTCGATACTGGATCGGCTACGTATGGAAATCGCGGCCGACATCCCGGCGGCGCTCGTCCATGCCGGCGGCTTCGGCGGCAACGACGCCACGGCCGCCGGCAACATGCTCACGCGAACGGATTCGCTGTCGTTCGGTGGTACGCCGCTCACGCTGCGCTACAGTGCGCCGGGCCCGGACACGTCCGGCCCCGCGCTGGCCGTGCTGGCGGCCGGCACCGCGCTGTCGCTGATACTGGCCGTGCTCGTGCAGCAGGTTGTCTCCACGCGAATCTCCGCCGCCGTGCCCGCCGGCGACAGCCAGCCGACCGGGGAGCGGATGATGGGCATCATCCGGTCATCGATGGAAGCGATCATTACCGTCGACGAAAGCCAGACGATCGTGATCTTCAATCCGGCCGCGGAACGCGTGTTCGGCGTCTCCGCGATGGAGGCGATCGGCGCGCCGCTCACCCGCTTCATCCCCGAGCGCTTTCGCGCCGCGCATGCGCGGCACGTCGAGCAATTCGGCGTGACGGGCGTGTCGGACCGCCAGATGGGGCAGCAACGCGTGCTGTTCGGCCTGCGCGGCGACGGCACGGAGTTCCCGATCGAGGCGTCGATATCGCAGATTCGCGACGGCACGGGCAAGCTGTACACGGTCATGCTGCGCGACGTCACCGAGCGCGTCCGCGCGGAAAATGCGCTCAGGCAGTCGCGCGAGGAACTCCGCGAGCTGTCCGCCAACCTGCAGAACGTGCGGGAGGAAGAAAAAACGCGGATCGCGCGCGAGTTGCACGACGACCTCGGCCAGCAACTCACCGCGCTCAAGATGGACCTCTCCGCCGTCGAGCTGGGGCTCGCGGGCATTGTCGCCCCCCATACCGGCGTGCGCGAGCAGTTGGGCGGCATGCATCGCCTGATCGATTCGACCGTTGCGTCGGTTCGGCGCATCGCGGCCGATCTGCGGCCGGTGATGCTCGACGACCTGGGTCTCGTCCCGGCGATCGAGTGGCTTGCAAACGATTTCACGCACCGCTACCGGATCACGGTCGACCGGGACATCGCCCCCGTCGATACCGCGTTCACCAGCGCCGGCGCCACCACGCTGTTCCGCATCGTGCAGGAAGCGCTCACCAATGTCGCCCGGCATGCCGATGCGACGCACGTGAAACTCGCCCTGAAAGTGGAAGACGGCTACTGCATGCTGCGCATCGCGGACAACGGCCACGGTGCGCCGGAGGTCGCCCGCGACGAGCACGATCGTCCGTCGTTCGGGCTGATCGGCATCCGTGAGCGCGCGCACATGCTCGACGGCACGGTGACGATCGAGAACCGGCCGGGAACGGGATTCACGATTACCGTGGCGTTGCCGCTTCACGCCATCCAGCAAGGAGATGTGCTGTCATGATCAGGGTACTCATCGCCGACGACCATGCCCTCGTCAGGGACGGCCTGCGGCACATCCTGCAGAACGCAAGCGGCTTCGAGGTCGCGGGCGAGGCGTGCGACAGCGCATCCACGATCGCACTCGTGCGCGGCACGGCCGCGAACGTGCTGGTGCTCGACCTGTCGATGCCCGGCCGGAACGGCGTCGAACTCATCAAGCAGATCAAGGACGAGAAACCGGCCTTGCATGTCCTCGTGCTGACGATGCACGCCGAGCAGCAATACGCGGTACGCGCGTTCCGCGCGGGCGCATCCGGCTACATGACCAAGGAGAGCGCGAGCGCCGAGCTGGTCGCGGCGCTGACCAAGATCGCGGCCGGCGGCGTGTATGTCAGCCTGACGATGGCCGAACAGTTTGCGCAGAGCCTGAACGAACCGACCGATCTCCTGCCGCACCAGCGTCTGTCCGACCGTGAATTCGACGTCTTCCGGCGCGTCACCACCGGCGAGTCGATTTCCGAAATCGCGCAGGCGCTCTGCGTCAGCGTCAAGACCGTCAGCACGTACAAGACGCGCATTCTCGAGAAGATGCAAATGCCGAACGACACGGCGCTCGTGCGTTATGCGATGCGCCACAAGCTGTTCGACGACCCGGACGAACTCTGACGGCCGCCAGGCAGCCGGCTGCTTGCGCCGACGATTCCGCTGCCAGTGGCCGCATGGGCGGCTCGCGATCGCGCGACCGGCTTCTCGACGCTGCGTCGCGTGATATCGAACATAACGTCCGCCACCGCCGCCGGCATTGAGTCAGGTCAACGGAATCGCCGCCCGTGCCGCCCGCCTCTCGACAACGTCGACCGGGCAACGCGCGCCCGCCTCGGCGGCAAGATCGCGGCAAGATGCCGCCCCCTTTGTAGGAAACGCCCTACAACGCTTCCACGTGTCCTACCGCATCTTCAATTCCGGCTGATTTCCGTCGAGCGCTGCGCCATCCATACTGCGTATCAAGAAAAACAAGCCAGCGTGCCACCCGGAGCAAAGGCCCCCTCAACCCCGAGACCGGTTTCGGTCTCCTGGCCCGTCCGGTGTGGTTCCCCATCAGGAAGGCGGCAGACACCAAGGCCGCCGGTACGACGGCCAGCGCGATCCTGCCCGACAGCGATTCGCCGCTGGCCCAGGAATTGGAGCCGATCATGCAAAGCCATGCCGATGTTTCGCAGACCATGCCGTTACACCCGTTACAACCGTCACGTCCGTTCATCCCGCTGCATCCCGTCGAACGGGCGGACCAGCCGAAGCGCGCCGCGTCCCGTTGCTCGACGTGCGCGCTGCGTACCGTGTGCATGCCGCCCGATCTTTCGCCTGACGACTTCGCGCGCGTCGACGCGATGATCTGCACGACGCGGCACGTCAGGCGCGGCGAAACGCTGTTTCGCGCGGGTGACGCATTCAACAGCATCTATGCGGTCAGAACCGGTTCGTTCAAGACCATCGTGATGCATCGCGACGGAGACGAGCAGATCACCGGCTTCCAGATCGTCGGCGAATCGCTCGGGCTCGACGGCGTGCACACCGGGCGGCACAACGGCGACGCAATCGCGCTCGAGGACAGCACCGTCTGCATCATTCCGTTCGGCCAGCTCGAACAGATGTGCCGCGACGTTCGGCCGATGCAGCATCACGTGTATCAGATGATGAGCGGCGAGATCGTGCGCGAATCCGCGCAGATGCTGCTGCTCGGCACGATGACCGCCGAGCAGCGCGTGGCCGCCTTCCTGCTGAACCTGTCCACGCGCTTCAAGGCGCGCGGCTACTCGGCCGCCGAATTCGTGCTGCGGATGACGCGCGACGAGATCGGCGAGTATCTCGGGATGAAGCTCGAAACGGTCAGCCGCATGATGTCGAAGTTCCAGCGCAAGGGGCTCGTCGCCGCGCAAGGCAAGCAGATCCGCATCGTCGATTCGGACGGCCTCGGGCGCATCTGAGCGCATTGCGGTGCGGGCATGTCGAGCGGGATCAGCCGCGCATGCCGAGCACGGCGGCGCCGGATACGCGCCCCGCGCGCAGATCGTCCAGTGCGCGGTTTGCATCGGTCAGCGCGTAACGCACCGCTTCGACCCGCAGCGGCATCGCATCGGCGATCCGCATGAACGCGGCCGCGTCCGCGCGCGTCAGGTTGGCGACCGACGCGATGCGGCGCTCACCCCACAGCCACGCGTACGGAAAGCCCGGGATATCGCTCATGTGAATGCCGCCGCATACGACGATCCCGCCTTTGTCGACCGCGCGAAGCGCGGCCGGCACCAGTGCGCCCACCGGCGCGAAGACGAGTGCGGCGTCGAGGGGTTCCGGCGGCGTTTCGTCGCTGCCGCCGGCCCATGCGGCACCGAGTGACAGCGCGAGCTGCTGGGCAACGGTGTCGCCGGGTTTCGTCAACGCAAACACCTTCCGCCCCTCGAAATGCGCGACCTGCGCGACGAGATGCGCGGCCGCGCCGAAGCCGTAGATGCCGACGCGACGCGCATCGCCGGCCATGCGCAAGGTTCGGTAACCGATCAGGCCGGCGCACAGCAGCGGCGCGGCCTCGAGATCGGAATAGCGCCGCGGCAGGTGCACGCAATAGCGATGGTCGGCAACGGCGCACTCGGCATAACCGCCGTCGATCGTGTAACCGGTGAATCCCGGGCTGTCGCACAGGTTTTCGCGGCCGGACGCGCAGTACGCGCAATGCCCGCAGGTCGAGCCCAGCCATGGCACGCCCACCCGGTCGCCGACGGAGAATCCCGTCACGCCCTCGCCGAGCACGCGCACCGTTCCGACAATCTCGTGCCCCGGCACCAGCGGCAGCTTCGGGTGCGCGAGTTCGCCGTCGACGACATGGAGATCGGTCCGGCATACACCGCACGCGTGCACGTCGATCAGCAGCTGGCCCGGCGCCGGCAGCGGATCCGGCACGCGCGCCTCGCGCAAATGCGGCGTCGTGCCGTCAAACATCATCGCAAGCATGCTCGCCTCCCCGCGCCATCGAGTTCGCGCGCGTCACGATGCAAGGCTAGTCGCCATGCGCCGCGCGCGCATGGCGCAGTGACGGGCGCTTGACGTGGGTCAACGGCGGCCGGCCGGTTGCTGACACGATGAAGTGGCATGACACCGCCGGCCCGGCGACCAGGAGATGATCGAATGATATCCGTTCCCCCACTTGCCGCAAGCGCGCATCCCGAAGCGCATCTGAGGTCGCTGCTGGCCTATGCGGTGCTGGCCCCGTCCAGCCACAACTCGCAGCCGTGGCGGTTCATCGTCGACGGGCCCACGATCGCGGTCTGCGCGGACCGCGTCCGTGCGCTGCCGGTGGTCGATCCGTTCGATCGCGAGCTGATCATCAGTTGCGGCGCCGCCTTGCTCAACCTGCGTGTCGCGCTCGACCACGCAGGGCTCGCCCACACGATCAGCACATTTCCCTCCGAAGTCGACCCCGATCTCCTCGCACTGGTGCGGGTCTGCGACGACGGCTATTCCGACGCGTCGCTCGGCGCGCTGTTCGATGCGATTCCGGAGCGCGTGACGACGCGCGCGCCGTTCGAATCGACGGCCGTTCCGGACACGCTCCAGCGCGAGCTGATCGCGGCCGGCGCGGCGGAAGGCGTCGAGGTCGCCTGTGTCGACGCGATCGCGCACCGCGCACGGGTGGCCGAGCTCGTTGCCGAGGCCGACCGGCAGCAGTTCGCCGATCCGCGCTTCCGGCGCGAGCTGGCGAGCTGGATCGATCCGCGCCGGCACGTCGACGGCATGCCGGCATTCGCGGCCGGCGTGCCGACGCTGCTGGACTTCGCGGCGCCCGTCGTGACGATGGCGGTCCGGACGTTCGATCTCGGCAACGGGCTCGCCGCGCTGCATCACCAGCTCGTCGGCGCGTCGCCGCTGATCGTCTGCCTGTCGACCGTACGCGACGATCGCGAGGCGTGGCTCGCCGCCGGGCAGGCGCTGGAGCGCGTCCTGCTCGTCGCGACGCGCGCGGGCCATACGGCGTCCTACCTGAACCAGCCGATCGAGACGGCCGGGCTGCGCGCCCACCTGCGCCACATGCTCGGGCTGCGCGGCGAGCCGCAGTTGCTGCTGCGCGTCGGGCGCGGCCCGCATACGCCGCATTCGCCGCGCCGCCCGCTCGACGAAGTCGTCTCCTGATCGCGCCGCGAGGCAAGGTGCGCCCCCTCCGACCCGGACGAGGATAAAAACATGAACCTCCTGCGTTTCGCCGCCCTCTGCGCGATCGCTGCGGCGGCCGGCCCGGCCGCCGCGCAGACGGCCGTGCCCGAGCCGACCGATCTCGTCAACGCGCAGCACTGCATGTTCTGCCACACGCCCGACATGAGGTTCCTCGGGCCGTCGTTCCACGAGATCGCGCAGCGCTATCGCGGCGATCCGGCCGCCGCCGCGGAACTGGAACGCAAGCTGCGCGTCGGCGGCCGCGTGCACTGGGGCGACACGCCGATGCCGTCCGCCGAGGATCGCGGCGGCCCGCTGTCCGCCGACGATGCGCACCAGCTCGTGCAATGGGTGCTGAGCCAGTAGCCGGCCCGCCGGCCCGCACCGCATGCCGACCGCCATCAAACGCCTACCCGCCCGTACGGTACGAGGCAACGCGCGCCGCCGTGCCGCACCCGGC
>NZ_LDVA01000149.1:0-11746 GCF_050768715.1 Burkholderia sp. ZZQ-2
CGATTGCCGAGCACGGAGAAGAACGTGCCGACGGCAAGCGACAGCCGGCCGAAGAAGGACAGGTTGGATTCGGGCATGAGGTCTGGACTCCTGTGGGCTCGCGACACGGCGAGCGATCTTGCCTGGGCGCCCGGCGGCGGCGTGCGGATTGCGCACTGCCGCCGTCCGGCGCGTGATTCGGTCGCGCCCTCGCGGGTGCGGAAAACCCGTATTTTGCCCTGTGGCGGGCGAACCGGGCAGAAGTTGGGGGACAGAACATCGCGGCGCGACGGTTTCGGCCGTGCCGGCGCGCACGGCGGCCGTACCCGGCCGCGATGCTGCAGCGCGTCAGCGCGGCTTGCGCCGCCGGGCCGCCTTCGCTTCGAAATCGCGCGACAGCATGCCGAGCGTGACTTCGCCGAAGCGGGCGAGCAGCGTCGTCTCGGCCTCCTTCAGCGTGGCCGACAGGTGCGCGTTGACGGCCTGCTCGACCAGGCATTCGGCTTCGTCGTCGGTGACGAGATCGGAGAACAGCGGCGGCTCGCCCACCGCGCCATAGACGTCGAGCAGCGTGATGTCGTCGAGCGCGACACTCAGCGCCCACCCGCCGCCATGCCCCTTCTCCGACTGCACGTAGCCGTGGTCGCGCAAACCGCCGAGCAGGCGTCGCACGACCACCGGGTTCGTGCCCAGCATCGTCGCGATCGTCTCCGACGTCAGCGGGCCGTCGGCTTGGTCCATGTGGATCAGCACGTGCAGCATGCGCGACAAGCGGCTATCGGTTCTCACGGGCGGCGCCCCTCTCTCGAAACTTTTGAAGTTGCGTGAATGATACCACCGCCCTATCATGCAACTTCTCGTGTTCCATGAGTTGGCCGCCATCGGAACACGTCCTTCAATCACGCAGGTTCAGGAAAGGAGCGGGTGCATGCATGACCATCATGAAGTGATCGTGATCGGCGGCAGCTTTGCGGGGCTGTCGGCCGCGATGCAGCTTGCGCGGGCGCGCCGCCGCGTGCTCGTGATCGACGCCGGCCGGCCGCGCAACCGCTTTGCCGCGCACGCGCACGGCTTTTTCGGGCAGGACGGCAAGCCGCCCGCGCAGATCGTCGAGGAGGCCGCCGCGCAACTCGCCGCGTATCCGACCGTGCAGCGGATCGCAGGCGACGTGCGCACGGCCGAACGCGATGCAGACGGCCGCTTCCACGTGACGCTGGCCGACGGCAGCCGGGCCAGCGCCGACCGGCTGATCCTCGCGACCGGCATCCGCGACGAACTGCCCGCGCTGCCGGGGCTCGCCGAACGCTGGGGCGTCAGCGTGCTGCATTGTCCGTACTGCCATGGGTACGAGGTGAGCGGCCGGCGGCTCGGCGTGCTCGCCACGCATCCGCTGTCCGTGCACCAGGCGATCCTGATTCCGGACTGGGGCCCGACGACGTGGTTCACGCAGGGCGTGGTCGAAGCGAACCACGAAGAAGCCGCGTTGCTCGACGCGCGCGGCGTACGCATCGAGCGCTCGCCGGTCGTCGAAATCCTGGGCGACGCGCCGCGTATCGAAGCGTTGCGTCTCGCCGACGGGCAGGTCGTGCCGGTCGATGCGCTGTTCGTCGGCGCGCGTACGGCCATGGCGAGCGATCTCGCGCAGCAGCTCGGCTGTGCATTCGACGACGGGCCGCTCGGCCCTGTCGTGCGCGTCGATGCGGGGAAAGAGACGAACGTCGCCGGCGTGTTCGTGGCCGGCGACGCGTCGACGCCGATGACCAACGCGACGTTCGCGTCGGCGTCGGGCGTGATGGCCGGGGTCGCCGCGCATCGGTCGCTGATTGTCGGGCTGCGCGCGTGACGCGGCGCGCAGCCCCGGGGCACACGATCAGGACTTCGCGATGCTCTCGAGCATGTGGCGCGCATCGTTGATCAGCACGCCGAAGTCGACCGTATCCGGCGCGGTTTCGACACCGGTGATCACCGCCGTGATCACCGCCTTCGACCCGTTGTGGTACGGATACACCTGCGTGACATACGTCATGTCGCGACCATGCAGCGTGGACACGAAGTAGCTGCTGTAGATCTTGCCCGTCACGGGATCGGCCCAGCCCTGCCGCGCGGTCATCGGACGCGCGAGACGCATGAAGTTCGCGGTCACCGATTCCGAGTTGTACGGCGAATCCACCTCGAAGCGGTAGACGATTTGCAGCGACGTCAACTGCGTGCGCAGGTCAGCGTCGTTGAAGTTCGGCACCGGAAACTTGCCGATCAGCCCCTGCTGATAGGCATTGCGCGTCATCGGCTGAAACGCGACCTGATAACCCTTCGGCGATTCCTGCACGTTGAAGTTGACGTCGTACTTCACGCCCGACCCGGCGACCCCGTTGTCCGTACGCGCATGGACGACGAACGATCCGGGCGTCAGGTTCTCGAAGCGAAGCCGGTAGTACTGCGCGTTCGCGATGACCTGCACGCTGCGGCTGTCGTAGCCGACATCGCGGACGATGACCGTCGAATACGGCGCGACCTTGCGCGGCTGGATGCCGGGATCGTTCGGAATCTTCAGGACGACCGGCTTCTGGCTCGACACGTCGGTCCGGCCCGCGTCGGACGTCAGCGCGCCCATGATCCCCTGGCCGGCCTGTTGAAGCGGGTTCGTCGCGCCGCACGCGGCGAGCGAAGCGGCCGCGACGACGATTACGAGGCGGCCTGCCAGGGGACGGGTAAAGACGGACTTCATAAGGTGAGAGGCTCCATTTTTTCGTTGGAATAGGTCTCGGCCTTCCACGGCATGCACCGTGCTGGTCTGGACACGCTGCACAGAAAGCCGGACGTCGTCTCTATATCGGCGCAACGCGACCGTTCTTTAAGCCGTCGACACCGGCCATGTCGCCCGCACCGCCGCCTCGATGGCTAGGACGCGTGATATGCGGTTTAATGCCCTGCATCGTTCACATTAAGAGACACGAAATGCTCGACCTCGACGACCTTCGGCTCGTACGCGCGATCGGTACGTCGCGCTCGCTGGCCTCCGCCGCCCGGCTGCTCGATCTCACGCCGCCCGCGGTCACGATCCGCCTGCAGCGGATGGAGGCGCGCTTGAACGCCAGGCTCGCGGTGCGGCAGCCGAAAGGGATCGCGTTGACCGACGAAGGGCAACGGCTGTACCAGGAAGCCGTCGACATTCTCGAGCGCGTGGACGCGCTGCCGGTCAGCATTTCAGGCGACCACGGCGACGTGCGGGGCACGCTGCGCGTCGTCGCCCCGCTCGGCTTCGGGCGAAAGTACGTCGCGCGGATCGTGCGCGACCTGCAGCGCGCGCACCCGAAACTCGACATCACGCTCCACCTGTCGGACAGCCCGTTGACCAGCGCGTCGGGGGCCGACGTGGTCGTGCACGTCGGCAGCCTCAAGTCGTCGTCGTGGATCGGCTATCCGCTTGCGCCCAACGAGCGATTTCTGTGCGCGAGCCCTGCTTATGCCCGTCGCATCGAGGCATTGAACCATCCGTCCGACCTGGCCCGATACGACTGCCTGTGCCTGCGCGAGAACGACGAGGACATCCCGCGATGGCGCTTCTCGTCCGGCGGCGACGTCAAGGGTGCCCCACGCCGGTCCGCCGTGATCCGCGTCACCGGCGCGCTGTCCTCCAACGACGGCACCGTCATCACCGAATGGGCGCTGGCCGGGCTCGGGATCGTCGAGCGCTCCGAGTGGGACGTCGCTCCGCTGCTCGCGAACGGCAGGCTCGTCCGGTTGCTGCCCGACTGGCACCTGCCGCCCGCGCCGGTCACGGCGCTGCTGCCGTCGCGCACCGGCCGTTCCGCGCGGCAACGGGTATTCCTCGAAGCCGCGACGCGGTTGCTGAGCCCGCCGCCGTGGCGCGGCAAGGCATGAGTTGCGCCGGGCTCGGGCTCGGGCTCGGGCTCGCGCGATCCGGTCGATTAAACGGTGTTTAATGCCGTATTAGCGTTGCGTTAAACACGCGGCCCGTCGACGCGTCTACAGTGCTCGCACCGGCAACATTCCGAGGCAACGCATCGTGGACCTTCAAACCCTCAACACCCCGGCCGCCCTGATCGACGTCGGCCGCATGCGTCACAACATCGGCCGCATGCAGGCACACCTGGATGCGCTCGGCGTGAGGTTCCGGCCGCACGTCAAGACCACCAAATGCACGCACGTCGTCGATGCCCAGATCGCCGCGGGCGCGCAAGGCGTCACGGTGTCGACGCTCAAGGAAGCCGAACAGTTTTTCGCGCACGGTATCCGCGACATCGTCTACGCGGTCGGCATGGTGCCCGCGAAGCTCGGCCAGGCGCTCGCGCTGCGCCGGCAGGGCTGCGACCTGAAGCTGGTCACGGACAGCCTGCCGGCTGCACACGCGATCGCCGAATTCGGGCGCGCGCATGGCGAGCGCTTCGAAGTGTGGATCGAGGTCGACGTCGACGGCCACCGCTCGGGGATCCCGCCCGACGCGGGCCTGCTGATCGACGTGGGCCGCGCGCTGGTCGACGGCGGGCTCGTGCTCGGCGGCGTGCTGGCGCACGCGGGCTCGAGCTACGAATACAGCACGCCCGAAGCGCTGGCGGCCATCGCCGAACAGGAGCGCAGCCGCACCGTGCGCGCGGCAGAACGCCTCCGGGCCGCCGGGCTGCCCTGCCCGGTCGTGAGTATCGGCTCGACACCCACCGCGCTCGCGGCGCGACACCTCGACGGCGTCACCGAGGTGCGTGCCGGCGTGTACGTGATGTTCGACCTCGTGATGCACAACATCGGCGTGTGCGACCTGTCCGACATCGCGCTGTCGGTACTGACCACCGTCATCGGGCACCAGGAAGAGAAAGGCTGGGCGATCGTCGACGCAGGCTGGATGGCGATGAGCCGCGACCGCGGCACGCAGCGTCAGGCGCGCGATTTCGGCTACGGGCAGGTCTGCACCGAACACGGCGACGTGCTCGGCGACTACGTGATGAGCGCCGCCAACCAGGAGCACGGGATCGTGTCGCGCGCGGGCGCGCCCGACTCCGGCATCGCGCAACGGTTTCCGATCGGCACCCGCCTGCGCATCCTGCCGAATCACGCGTGCGCCACCGGTGCGCAACATCCCGAGTATCAGGCGATCGGCGACGACGGCAGCGCGCAGGCGTGGCCGCGCTTCTACGGGTGGTGAGCCGAACCGCGCGCCCGCACCGTGTCGCCGATACATTGACTATTTGTCCAAATCTGGACAAAATTTAAACACCTCGTTTTGCATTGCGCCGAAAGCGCTTGCCCGAACATGCCGACAGACGCCCGACTCCTGCTTCTCGACCGCGATGCCGTCGAACCCGCCCTCGAGGCCGCGCAAGTGACGGCGGCGGTTCGCGAAGCCTTCGTGTTGCACAGTCAACGGGCCGGACGCGTGTTTCCGGTGGTTCGCGAGAAGCTGCACACAGGCGGCGTATTCGGGATCAAGTCGGGCGACGTCGCGCGCCAGGAACTGCTCGGCTTCAAGGCGGCCGGGTTCTGGCCCGGGAACCGGGCGCTCGGCGGCGAACCGCATCAGGCCACCGTCGCGCTGTTCGATCCGGCCACGGGCCGCCCGCTGTGCATCATGGACGGCAATGCGATCACCACCGCGCGAACCGGTGCCGCCGGCGGCCTCGGGCTGCAACTGCTCGCGCGTCGCGACAGCACGCGAATCTGCGTGTTCGGTACGGGCGTGCAGGCGCGCGTCCAGCTCGACTACGCGCTCGGGCTGCTGCCGCAACGGTGCATGGTGCGGTACGTGAACGTCAGCGGCGAGCCCGACCCGGAGTTCGAATCGGCGTTCCGGGAGCGATGCACGATCGGCGTGGCACGCGACCGGAACGACGCGGTGGCCGATAGCGACGTGGTCATCACGGCAACACCGGGCGGCGGCGCGCTGTTCGATGCGGATGCGGTTCGGCCGGGCACCCACCTGACCTGCGTCGGCGCCGACACGGCCGGCAAGCGCGAGCTTCCGGCAGGCGTGCTGGAACGCGCGCGCATCGTCGTGGACGATCACGATCAGGCCCGCAGCATCGGCGAGTGCCAGTGGGCGCCGGATTTGCCACGCACTGAAATCGGTGACATCCTCGCCGGAACCGCGTCGGTCGACCGCGCGCCGCACGAGATCACCGTCTTCGACATGACCGGGCTGGCGCTTCAGGACCTGACCGTCGCCCGCTTCCTGTATCGACAGGCCCTCGAAAACGGCACCGGAATTTCCATTCCGTGGCCGTGGTAAACGAAACCCTCTCGTCAACCGCCATGCGTCTCGCCAAAGTTTCCGCCCTCTCGTTCGACCTGGACGACACCCTGTGGCCGTTCGGGCCGGCCGTCGTACGGGCCGAAGCGGCGCTTCACGCATGGTTGATCGAGCACGCGCCCGGTACCGCGCGCGTGCTGTCCACGCAGCAGGCGCTGAGCGGGTTGCGTGAGGAATACGAACGATTGTGCCCCGGGCTCGCCGGCGATTTCCGTGCGATGAGGATCGGATCGATCCGGCTTGCGCTGGAGCGTGCGAACGAGGATGTCGCGCTCGCCGAGCACGCGTACGCGGCGTTCTTTGCCGCGCGCAACCGGGTCGAATTCTATGACGATGCGTTGCCCGCGCTCGCGTGGTTGAGCGCGCGGTTTCCGTTGATCGCGGTGACCAACGGCAACGCCGACCTGCGAATGACCGGCGGCGGCGAATACTTTCGTGCGACGCTCAGCGCGCAGGCGTTCGGGGTCGCGAAGCCGGAGCCCGGGATCTTCCATGCGGCGGCGGAAACGCTCGACGTGCAGCCGGCGGAACTGCTGCACGTCGGGGACGACTATCACCTCGATATCGTCGGTGCGTTGAACGCGGGGCTTCAGGCAGCGTGGGTGGTTCGCGACACGCATCCGGAACAGGAACGTGTGCAGCCGCAGGCCGCCGCGCCGCACCTTACGCTCAACGACCTGTCGATGCTGTGTCGCGCGCTCGGCGGGCCCGACGACGTAGCGTGAGCGTATGCGCCTGCGTGCGCTGCGCGCGCGACGCACGCATTACCGCCATGACACGCGGCCGGCAGGCATTCGCCCACTGCGCAAACGAAACGGCCGGCCTGGCCGATGCGGCCCATGGCCGGCCGCCGCACGCTCATGCCGCCTTGCGCGCGTCCGCGATCCGCTGCGGCGCCTTCGGCCGCGCATACAGCCGTTCGAGGTACGCCCGCAACTGCGGGAATGATTCGATCAGGTTGCACTCGCCGGCCCAGTCGATCAGGTAAGCCGTCACGCAATCGGCCACCGTCAGCGTGTCGCCGACGATGAACTCGCGCCCTTCCAGATGCTTGTCCAGAATCGCGGCCATCGTCCTGAAATCCTCGCGCGCCAGCTCGATGTCGGCTGGCGAGCGCTTCTCCGGCGGATACAGGAACGAATGCCGCGTGATCCGCCACAGCGGCTGCTCGAGCTCGGTCACCGCGAACATCACCCACCGGTAGGCCTGCGCGCGCAGCGCCAGATCGACCGGCAGCAGCGCCTTCTCCGGGTACTTGTCCGCGAGATACAGCACGATCGCGGCCGATTCGGGAATCACGAGGTCGCCGTCCACCAGCACAGGCACCTTGCCGGCCGGATTGAGGCGCAGGAATTCGGGCCGCTTGTGCTCGCCCTGGAGCAGGTTCACCGAGACGAACTCGAAGTCGGCATCCAGTTCCTTCAGCCCCCACAGCGCGCGCTGAGTGCGGGTGCCGGCAAATCCGTAAAGCTTCATCGCCAGTCTCCATCCAGAATGTCGGAAATTTCCGCATGCCGGCCACGGCGCCTCGCCGATCCGCAACGCCTGGCCTCGCTCGTCGTTTACGCGCCGGGAATCGCCAGCACCGGCATCACGTCGATCGCCACACCCGGGAACAGCGTGAAATGCGGATGGCCTTCGAACAGGGCGGCCGCCGCGTCGTGCGACGCCGCCCGCACGACGGTAAAGCCGCTCATCGCGTTCGCCGTGTCGGTGACGCCGGCCGCATCGATCGTCTTCGTCTTGCCGAGCGGCCCGCCCATCTCGACGATCGCGTCGCGATTGCGGTCGACCCATGCATGCCACGCGGCGATGCCGTCGCGCTCGCGCGTGCGCCGCTCGTCTTCCGGCAACGCCAGCCAGGCCTTCATGGCCGGGCTATCCTTGGCGCCGAGAAATACCGCGAGATACAACTGCTGTTGAGCACTCATGCCTCCTCCTCCGGTGACGGGCACGACGGACTGCCGTGCCTCGACCTTGACACGATAGGTTGATATCAACACAATTGCAACATGGCACGAAAAGAAAAGCTCCCTTTCGAAACGACGCTGATGGTGCGCGATTGCTGCCTGTGCCTGCACATGCAGCGCGCGGCGCGCAATCTTGCGCGGATCTTCGACGATGTGCTGCGCCCGCTCGACCTCACCAACGGCCAGTTTTCGCTGCTGATGTCGCTGAACCGGCCGCAGCCGGCGCCGATGAAATCGGTCGCCTCGGTGCTCGCGATGGATCGCACCACGCTCACGGCCGCGCTCAAACCGCTCGAGCGGCGCGGCCTCGTCACGATCGCGCAGGATCCGGACGACCGGCGCAGCCGTCTGCTCGAACTGACGCAGGCCGGCCACGACCTGCTGGCCGAGGCATTTCCGCTGTGGCAGCAGACGCATGCCGAGATCGAACGGCCGTTCGCACCGGGGGAAGTCGATCAGTTGCGCGGCCAGTTGCGTGTGCTGTCCGTCGATCCGGCCGAACGCGGCTGAACGGAACCGGCGCGCGACTTACCGCGGCAGGCCGGCCTGCTTCCGGCCCTTCTTCGGCAACAGCAGTTGGGCGAATTCCTGCAGGAAGGCCACGGGCCCGTGCGCATGCAGCGCCTGCCCGCTGCTCAGCGCGCCGTCGATGACGGTCGCGAGCCGCAGCGCGAAGGTTTCCGGTTCGTCGACGCCCATCGCGCCCGCCAGTTCGGTCAGCCGGCGCCGCAGCTCCTGCTTGTGCGCGACGGCCACCTTGCGAGCCGGATGATTGCCGTCCGCGTATTCGGCGGCGATGTTGATCTGCGGGCAACCGCGATAGCCGGGGCGCGCGATGCGTTCACCGATCCATTGCAACTGCGCATCCAGTTCCTCGCGCGGCGTGCGCCGGTACTGCGCGGCCACCGCATCCCAATGCGCCCAGAAATCGGCGTCCTCGCGCAGCAGGAACGCTTCGATCAGGTCGTCCTTCGTCGCGAAGTGACGATAGAGGCTCGTCTTCGCCACGCCCGCCTGCGCGACGATCAGGTCCACGCCGACCGCGCGCGTGCCCTCCCGGTAGAACAGCTCGCTGGCCGTTTGCAGAATGCGTTCGCGCGTATCGGGCGCGTTCCCTGGTGTACCTGTTTCCTTTTTCATCCCGACCCGGCCATGCTGGCCGCCCTTGCCGCAACAGTGAGCCGATCATAGCACCGCGGGATTGACGACGATACAGGTCTGTACTATAAAACAGACCGTTCTGTATCGGAGTTGATCATGGATGATCGAATGACGGTTGCAGTCTATGGCGCCACGGGTCATACCGGGCGGTTTGTCGTCGCCGAACTGGCACGGCGCGGCCTGCGCGCGATCCGCATCGGCCGCGATGCGGCGCGGCTCGCGGAAGGCGGCGGCGAAGCGTCGCTCGCGCGCGTCGCCGCGATCGACGATCCGGCCACGCTCGACACCGCGCTGCGCGGCGCGGATACCGTGATCAACTGCGCGGGGCCGTATCTCGATACCGCGCTGCCGCTGGCCGATGCCGCACTGCGGGCCGGCATCCCCTATCTCGACCTGACGGCCGAGCAGCCGTCGGTGCTGGCGCTGGCCGAACACTGCGATGCCCGGGCACGCGCCGCGGGCGTGACCGTCGTGCCGGCCGCGGCGTTCTACGGCGGCCTGGCCGACCTGCTCGTCACAGCCGTCGTGGACAGGAATCAGCCGATCGAGCGCGTCGATATCGCGACCGGGCTCGACCGCTGGCACCCGACGCGCGGCACGCGCGTGACGGGCGAACGCAACCGCGCGGTACGGCTCGTGCAGAAGGACGGAAAGCCGACGCCGGTGCCGTCGACCGCACGCGAACGCGCATGGCCGTTCCCGCCGCCGATCGGTCGGGTCGACGTCACGCTGCTGCCGTTTTCGGAAGTGATGACGCTCTCGCGTCACCTGCGCATCGACACGATCGAATCGTGGCTCGCGACGCTCGCGCTGCGCGACGTGCGCGATGCCGCCACGCCGCCGCCCGAGCCGACCGACGCGCTGGGCCGCTCGGCGCAGCAGTTCGCGATGGACGCGATCGTCGTGCAGGGCGGCACGACGCACCGCGCGACCGCGTCCGGGCGCGACATCTACGCGGTCAGCGCACCGATCATCGTCGAGGCCGCCGTGCGCCTGATGACGGGCAACACCGTGGTGTCAGGCGGCGTGCGCAGTCTCGGCGAACTGTTCGACGCGCGCGATTTTCTCGCGGCGCTCAATTCGGTGGCAGTATCGTTCGGCACGACGACCGACCCGGTTTTCCACAAGGAGACACAAACATGAGCAGCAACGAGAAAGGCGCGTATTTCCGGTCGCTTCACCGCGCGGGCCAGCCGCTGGCGCTATTCAACGTGTGGGACGCCGGCAGCG
Source organism: Burkholderia sp. ZZQ-2 (assembly GCF_050768715.1). NCBI lineage: Bacteria > Pseudomonadati > Pseudomonadota > Betaproteobacteria > Burkholderiales > Burkholderiaceae > Burkholderia > Burkholderia sp. ZZQ-2. The sequence continues at coordinate 10,600 of NZ_LDVA01000149.1, forward strand.
CGCGCACGGCGGCCGACGCGGGCGCCGTCGCGCCGGCAACCGGCAGCTGGTCGGTCGCGGCGGCCAACGGGTTCGTCGACGGCGAGCAGATGCCGCGCGCGCTCATGATGGAGGTGCTCGAGCGCATCACGCGCGCGACCGACCTGCCCGTCACCGTCGATCTCGAAAGCGGGTACGGCGAGCGGCCGGAAGATGTCGCCGAAACGATCGCGCTCAGCATCGAGGCCGGTGCGATCGGCTGCAACCTCGAGGACAGCTTTCCGGCGACGGGCGAATTGCGCGACGTCGAAACTGCCGCAGCCCGTCTCGCGGCGGCACGGCAGGCGGCCGATCGCGCGGGCGCCGACTACTTCATCAACGCGCGTACCGACGTGTTCTTCAAGGCGCCGGCCGACACGCACGACGAGCGCCTGCTCGATGCCACGCTGGCCCGCGCACGCGCGTACGCGGCGGCCGGCGCCGACGGGCTCTTCGTGCCGGGGCTGCGCTCGCCGGCGCTCATTCGCGCGCTGACGGCCGCATCGCCGCTGCCGGTGAACGTGATGCGCGTCGCGGAAACGCCGACATTGGCCGAACTCGCGGACTACGGCGTGGCCCGCATCAGTCACGGGCCGTATCCGTACCTGCAGGCGATGAAGACGCTGGCGGAGATGGTCAGGCAGGGCGGCTAGGCGATGCACGATGAACGCCGGCCGCCGCGATCGGCACGCGCCGCCGCATGAACCGGGCCGGTTGCTGCGCGACGGGCGCGACGGGCGCGGCGTCACGCCCGCGCAGATCGCGCAGGGCCGGCGGATTTGCGACATCGTGTGCGTGCAGAACCGCTACAACGTCGCCCATCGCGGCGACGACGCGCTGATCGACGCGCTCGCCCGCGACGGCATCGCCTATGTGCCGTACTTTCCGCTCGGCGGCTTCTCGCCGCTGCAGTCGTCGACACTGTCCGACGTGGCGGCGCGCGTCGGCGCGACGCCGATGCAGGTCGCGCTCGCGTGGCTGCTGCGCCGCGCGCCGAACGTCCTGCTGATTCCCGGCACGTCGTCGGCCGCGCATCTGCGCGAGAACCTCGCGGCGGCCGGCCTCGTGCTGCCGGGCGATGCGCTCGCGGACCTCGACCGCATCGCGGGCGCCGGCACCGCCTGATGCC
>NZ_LDVA01000150.1:0-32591 GCF_050768715.1 Burkholderia sp. ZZQ-2
CGTGCCGGTCGGACATGGGGTATCTCCCGGAATCGTTTTTGTGGGGGCGTGCCGCGTTGCGGTACGGCGCTGCGGCGTCGCGAATGCGTAGCCAGTCTAGCGGCGCGCGTCCGGTACGGAAAATCGCGGTATCGGATGGGAGATATTCGGGAGGCTGATGATTGGGCGGCCGGGGTTGGGGCGATCGGTGAAACGACCATCGGTTCGGTCATTCCACTTGGCTTCGGTCGGCGAGCCCGTCGTTGAGGGGCTTCCTGCGGACGGTTCCGGTTTTGATCGGCGAATCGATCGTCCTGTTGATACGGATAGCTGATTATCTGGAACGGGCTGCACAGGATCGACTTGTATAATCGCCTCCTGCGAATGCACACATGCCTTACCGAGAGAGAGAACGTTACTCATGAATTGGGACGATGCCCGCGTTTTTCTGGCCGTTCATCGCACCGGGACGCTGCGCGAGGCCGCGGCCGTTCTCGACGTCGATCAGGCCACCGTGGGGCGACGGTTGACCGCACTCGAGAAGGCGCTCGGTGCGAAGCTGTTTCTCAAGACATCGTCAGGTTATGTCGTGACGCAGGTCGGCGAGCATTCGCTGCAGGCCGCGGAAGCGATGGAGCGGGCGGCGTGCGAATTCGAGCGTCGCGTCCAGGGCTCGGACGATCGCCTCGAAGGCGAGGTCCGGGTCACGACGACCGATTCCCTCGCGATGGATTTCGTCGTTCCCGCGATACGGGAACTGCGCCGGAAATGTCCGGCGATACACGTGATCCTGACGACGTCGGTGCAGGTGCTCAACCTGACGCGACGCGATGCGGATCTCGCGATTCGCACCGTGATGCCGGAAAATCCCGACCTCGTGCGCCGGAAGCTCGCCGAATGGGAGGTCGGGCTGTTCGCGAGCCGCGAGTATCTGGATGCGCATGGCGAGCCCGCGATCGGAGCCGCGTTCGAAGGGCATGACCTGGTCGTCTACCAGCCCGGCACGACGTCGAACCAGGGGCACGCGCTGTGCGGCGAGTCGATGGAACGCGGACGCATCGTGGCGCAGGTGAGTTCGAGCCTGATGCTGGCGGCGTCGATCCGCTCGGGTATCGGCATCGGCGAACTCCCCGCGTATATGGCGCAAGACGACGATTCGCTCGTGCGAATCTGGCCCGACCGGACGCGAGCCGTGCCGTATCAGGTCTGGCTCGTATCGCATACCGACCTGAACCGGACGGCGCGCGTTCGGGCGGTCACCGCGGAGATCGCGGCTACGTTCGACCGTTATCGATAGCGGCCGGGGCCTCGCCCGCGCAGGGCCACGGGCTCAACGGGGTAGCGTGTCGCGCATCGAGAGCGTGCGCCGCGCGGCACACCAGCGCGGCACGATCGCGATGGCCGCGACGATCGCAAAGAACGGGATGGCTGCCGCCAGCACGTGGCTTCCGGTGCCGAGCAGGCCGCCGGACACGGTGGCGGCGAGCGACGCACTGCCGATCTGGAAGAAGCCGACCAGCCCCGACGCCGTCGCCGCGCGCCCGTGTTCGCTCGCGATGGCGCCCGAGACCGCGAGCGACAGCGACGATCCATTCGACAGGCTGACGAGCACCATCGGCATCACGATCGCGACGACCCCTTTGACGTGCCACGATTCGCACAGGGCGAACGCCAAGCCGCCGGCAACGAAGCAGCCCACGCCGGCCACGACGATCGAGTCGTAGGACATCCGGTCGAGCATGCGGCGCGCAATCAGGTTGGCGGAAACGATGCCGGCGGTCAGCGGCAGATAGAGCCAGCCGCTTTGCCGTTCCGAAAGACCGAGGCCGGAGAAGATGAACGGCGACTGCGTCAGGTAGACGAACCACGCGCAATAGATCGCGCAGACGACGAGCGTGTAGCGGATGAAGGCCCGGTCCGCGAGTACGCCGGTGAAGCCGGCCAGCGGTGCGGCGCGATGTTGCCCCGGTGCGACCGGCGGCCGGGTTTCCTTCAGGCGCAACTGAACGAGCGCGAGCGCGACGACGCCGAATGCGGCGACGAAAATGAAATCGCTTCGCCACCCGAACCAAGCAGCCAGATATCCGCCGATTGCGGGGGCGATTGCCGGAGACAGCGACACGAGCGGATACACGATGCTGTAGATCTTCGCGGATGCGTTCTTGTCGCAGGTGTCGGCGATGATCGCGCGACCGATGACGAGGCCGGACGCCGCGCCGAGCGCTTCGAGCACGCGCCATCCGAGAAAGCTCGCGAAGCCGCCGGCGCTCGCGCAGCCGATCGAGCCAAGGATGTACAGGACGATGCCGGCCGTCAGCACGGGTTTGCGCCCCCATCGATCGGAGAGAGGGCCGTAGACCAGTTGCGCACAGGCGAGCGCGATCAGGTAAGCCGATACCGTCTGCGGCATCTGCCATGCGCCGATCGAAAATTCGTGGGCCATCGACGGCATCGCGGGCAGGTAGACGTCGGACGCGATCAGGCCGAAGGCGCTCAGCATGGAGACGACGAGGATGAGTGAGAGGTTGGACATGTTCGCAGATGGTTGGAGCGGAGCGCGTGAGCGAATGGAGAGGTAGACGCGCATCGGGCCGCCGTGGAAAAAAGCCGGGGCGATCATACGGCGCGCGATGCGGTAAGGGAGCCGGCGGAATTGCATCGCACGGATGCATTTTTGCGGGCGGTGAAGCGAGTGCCGGGGAGGCGTGTGAATGGTGGCGTCGGGTGCCGCGCGGGACGGCAGTCAAGCGGAATCCGGCGCTGGTGTGGGCGGCAAGCAACGGGGTGATTCGCTGTCGTTCCTGCTTCGCCGGCGGATCGGACGATGTTCGGTCGCCGCGTTGTTGGTGGTTGTCCGGCACAACGCGCGCGGAGTCGCGGTGACCGCTTGCGAAGCGGCAAGGATGCTTCACTGGGGCAAGGGGCGAGCCGCTACGCGTCGCGAGCGGCTGCGAATGCGGGCGTGGTGCATGGGCCGCGGCGTTTGGGCCGGCCCATGCAAGCATCGGGCGATCGGAACGTCAGACCATCAGAACGACACCGTCGTCGTCAGCGTGACGAGCCGCGGCTCGCCGACCGCGACGATCAGGTTGCTGTTGCTCGACGGGTAGTAGGTCTTGTCGAGCAGGTTCTTCACGTTGAGCTGGAAGCGCGTCGGGAACTTGCCGATCGTCGTTTCGTAGGCTGCGAATGCATCGACGGTCACATAGCCGGGCAGCGTGAAGCTGTTCGCCGTGTCGCCGGAGCGTGCGCCGACGAGACGCGCGCCGCCGCCGAAGCGCCAGCGGCCGGGCAGATTCGCGATGGCCGTGTCGTACACGGCGAACAGGCTGCCCGTGTGGCGCGCGACGTTCGTGAGCGGGGTGTTGCTGTCGCGATCGGTCGCGTTCGTATACGCATAGCTGCCGATCACGCTCAGGTGGCGCGTGATCTGCCCGGCGACGTCGAGCTCGATCCCGCGCGAGCGCGCGGTGCCGATCGTCGACGTGATGTCGCCGACCGTGACCGCGACGTTGCGCTTGTCGATCTGGTAGACGGCGAGCGTGCCGGTGATCGCGGGCTTCAGGCTGAACTTCAGCCCGGCCTCGAGCACGCGGCCGTATTCCGGCGCGAGCGGCGCGGCGACGTTCGATGCGACGTTCGGCTTGAACGAGCGGCTCACGTTCGCGTAGGCGGTCAGCGCCGGCGTGAGCGCGTAGGCGAGCCCGAACTGCGGCAGCCAGACGCTGCCGCGCGAGCGGTCGGCGAACACGAACGGCCGGCCCATCCCCGATTCCTGCTGCCAGTTTTCCCAGCGCAGCCCGCCCACCGCGGTGAGGCGGTCGGTGATCTTCACCGAGTCCTGCACGATCGTCGAATACGCATGCACGACCGAGCGCGAATCGCTTTGCTTCGCGTTGGGCGTGCCGCCCGCCGCGAGCAGGCCGTACACGGGATCGTAGAGATTGAAGCCCGTCGTTGCCTTGCCGCGGATCGTGTCGCCGCGGAAGCTGCGCTGACGTTCGTATTCGCCGCCGATGTAGATCGCGTGGTTCATCCCGGCGAGCGTCACGTTGCCGAGCAGGCCGAGCGTCGCGATCTGGTCGGAGTCGTTGCGTCCGAGGTTCGCGTCGGACGAGCGCGTCATCGCACCGGTCTTGCTGTTGAACGCGGTGGCGCGGGTGATGGTTTGGTCGTAGCGGTCGCGGCCCCAGCCGTAGGTCGCGCGCACGCGCCATGCATCGGAGAAGCGGTGCTCGACGCGCGTCCGCAGCGTTTCCTGGATGCCGCTGCTTTGCGACCATGCTTCTTCGTAGCGGCGATAGCGCAACGCATCGTCGAGCTGGCCGTTCACGAGCACGGTGCCGCGATCGAACGGCATCGTGTAGTCGACGTACTGATAGCTGACGTCGACCGACGTGTTCGCGTCGTGCCACGACAGCGCGGGTGCGATCAGCGCGTTGCGTTCGCGGCCGAAGCTGCGCCAGTAGCGGCTCGTGTCGTATTCGCCGGTGAGCCGGAACGCGAGCGTGCCGCCCGCGACCTGGCCCGGCTTGCCGAGCGGCCCCGTGAGATCGAACTGCGCGTTGCTGCCGCCGTGGCTCGTGCGCGATGCGGAGATCGAGCCGCCGAACGTGTCTTCCGGCTTGCGCGTGACGAGGTTGATCACGCCGCCGGGATCCTGCATCCCGTACAGCAGCGAAGCGGGGCCCTTCAGCACCTCGACGCGGTCGATCGTCGCGAGATAGCTGTGCAGCACCGGCGTGCGCACGCCGTCGACCAGCACGGAGCCGTCGTTGTTCGACCCGAAGCCGCGCTTGATGAACGCGTCGCGCGTGCCGCCGAGCGTGTTGGTTTGCGTCACGCCGCTGATGTTGCCGAGCACGTCGTCGAGCGAATGCGCCTGCTGGTCCTGCATCACGCTGCTGCTGACCACCGCGACCGATTGCGGAATCTCTTTCAACGGACGGTCGTCGCCGCCCGCGATGCTGCTGGTGCGCGGCTGGTAGCCGATGGTCGGGTCGACGGTTGACGATGCGTTGACGTTGATGGCGGGGAGTTCTTTCCCGGCCGGCGTTGCGGGTGCCGATGCAGTTGCACCGGCTTCGGTGTTGGCCGCATGCGCGCCGCTTGCGACGCAAAGGGTAATCAGGGCAGGCAGGCTCGAGCGCCACGGACGCGGGGTCCGGACGCGGCGGGGCGTTCGACGGGATGGCATGAATCGATACAGGAGGGAATGCTAAGGATCGTGTCGCGGGCCGCAGCATTTCGTTACGGCCAAGGCGTGCATGATATATGTAATGAGAATCATTTGCAATTGTAATGACATGATCGCCGGGGCTCGGGCGTCGGTTGCCGGGCTGGCGGCCGTCTGCTACCGTAGCGGCCAAAATCAGACGCAGTGAAATTCAACGAGAGAGCCGGGGGCCGCACCATGTCATCTTCCTGTCACGTCGCGTTCCGCGCGACGCCACGCACCGCGCACGACCACGCGGGCGATGAAGTGATCGCAGCCGTCATCCGCCATTCGAACGATTAAAGCAACGGAAGCGAGTTCATCCGGCGTTGCGCCGGGCTTCAATCACTTCAACCACCACGCTAGACGGGAGACCACCCATGAAGAAGATTTCCGCGCCGTTTGCGGCGGCCGCGCTTGCGGCCTGTGCGCTGGCAGGCATTCACCAGGCTGCTTGCGCGGCTTCCGATGCCGACCCCGCGATCGACGCGCACTACGGCGCCGTGATCGAGGCCTACACGCAGGACGCGACCGCGGCGAAGTCGAAGTACGACGGCAAGCGCCTCGCGTTCGTCGGCGCCGTGATCCGGATGGGCAGCGATCCGGGCGGCACTTACTTCGGCGCGCTGACGGCCGACGGCGAGCAGTTCGATACGCATTTCGACGTGGCCGACCAGGATGCGCTGAAGCCGAAATTCCCCGGCGGCGAAATCAAGCCGTTCGTCACGTCGACGGCGTTTCGCTTCAGCTGCGTGAACGAAGGCTATATCGATGCGCCCGTGTTGCCGGGCCTGAAGCTGGCCCACTGCCGTCTCGCCAACTGACCGGCGCACGCGCATCCGGCGTTCAGAACTTCTGCTGGATGCCGGCCATCACGCCGAGCTGGTTCATCCCGGTGCCGACCGTCCCGCCCGCGGCGACCGCGTTCGCGGCCAGCGTGCTGTTGAACATGTAGCCCACCGACGTATAGACGGTCGTCCGCTTCGACAGGAAATAGTTCGCGCGGCCGACGAGCAGCGTCGCGTTCGTGCCGCCTTCGCTGTTTTCCCGGCGTTGCAGGTAGCGGACGCCCTGAAGGTCGAGCGCGAGGTAGGGCGTCGCGTAGTACGTGCCGCCGGCGAACACGATATCGGCCTGCAGGTGCTCGGCCGCCGCGAGGTTGCGGCGGATCCACCCGGCGCCCAGTTTCGCGGGGCCGATCTTCACGTAGCCGGCGACGATGTCGCGCGTGTCGGTGTATGCCGGATTGTTCAGCGGCGCGAGCGCACCGCCGCCGCCGCGCATCACGTCGTGCGACGCGGCGAGCCCGAAATTGCTCGCGTCATAGGCGAGCATCGCCGTGTATTGGCGGCAAGCGACGATGTCGCCGGGCACCTGTCCGGCGCAGCCCGTCGCCGACGGCCCGGCCGGTCCGGCCGCGTCGCGGCCGAAGCTGTAGGTGGCGCCGAGCGTCACCCCGTGGAACGTGCCCTTGTAGCCGATCGCATTGTCGCTGCGCGCGTTCGGCAGATAGGAATCGAAATCCGCCATCGAGTGAATCGACGGGCCGATCACGTCCGCATTGGTCAGCACGATCATCGACATGTTCATCTGGCGGCCGAGGGTCAGCGCGCCGAACGGACTGTTCACGCCTACGTTCGCCTGTCGCCCGAACAGGCGCCCGCCGTAGTTCAGTGCGCCCGTGCCGGGCTGGAAGCCGTTCTCGAGCACGAAGAAAGCCTGGTAGCCGCCGCCGAGATCCTCCGTGCCCCTCAACCCCCAGCGTGACGGCACTTCGCCGGTCAGTGTCGGCATACCCGTGAACGATCCGCCATGTGCAGCGTTGTTGTAGTAGGACACGCCGGTATCGATGATCCCGTACAGCGTGATGCTGCTTTGTGCGCAGGCCGGTCTGGCCAGCGCCAGCGTCAGTGCCATCGCCGTCGCGAGTGCGGCGCCCAGTTTCGTTTTCATGGCTGTCTCCAAACAGTATGTAGATGTGCTTATCGATATTTTTATGACCCGATCCGATCCGGGGTGCCGACGGGTATCGGCAAGGCTGCGGGCGTCGTGCGTTACGACATCGCCGGGTCGCGTTGCCTGCGCGGTGCCGCGGCGCGCGTACCCGCCACGGCGACGGCGATCGCCGCGCCGGCCATCGGCACGAGGAACGCGAGATACAGATGGGACACGGACCAGCCGTCGTCCAGCAGCGCACCGACCGTCATCGGCGACAGGATCGCGCCGAGGCGGCCGATGCCGACTGCGAGGCCGATGCCGGTCGTGCGGATTTCGGCGGGATACGGCGTCGGCGACAACGCATACATGCCGGCCACGCACGCATTGATCACGGCGCCGAGGAATACCCCGACCGTCATCCCGATCCCGAGCGAGCCGGTGTTCGCGCCGAACACGACCATCAGTACGCCGCCGAGCAGCAGCGTCGCGCCGAGCAGGTTACGGAGGCCGAACCGTGTCGACAGCAGGCTGAAGAGCGACGCGCCGGCAATGCCGCCGAGATTGAGCAGCACGCCCCCGGTGACCCCCTGCGATGCCGACAACCCGGCCTGAACCAGCAGCTTCGGTGTCCAGCTCACGACGAAGTAGAAGCTGCCCATCACGAGAAAGAATGCGATCCACAGCGCGATCGTGCGGCGCGTCAGCGGCGCGCGCAGCACGGCCGTCCAGCTCGACGTGGCGTTCGCCGAGTCGATGGAGGCAGTCGCCGCCGGCAGCATGTCGATCGGCGCGCGCTTCATTCTCGCGAGGATGCGGTTGATTTTCTGCAGCGCGTTGTCCGGACGCCGAGCCAGCAGGAAGTCGAGCGATTCCGGCAGCAGCGCGAGCACCATCGGGATCGACAGCAAGGTCAGGATGCCGCCGAACGCGAACACGCTGCGCCATCCCCACGTCGACAGCAGGTAGCCGGCGATGACGCCGCCGCCGGTCGCGCCGATCGCGTAGCCGGTCGACTGCATGCCGATCGCGGCGCTGCGCCATTTGTTCGATGCGTATTCGCCGCTGATGACGGTCAGGCTCGCCAGCATGCCGCCGATGCCGAGCCCCGTATACGCACGCGTGACGGCAAGTTGAAGCGTGCTGTGCGTGGCCGCGCAGGCCAGCATCCCGGTCGAGATCACCGCGAGGCAGAGCAGGATGATGCGGCGGCGGCCGACGCGGTCGGCGAGCGGCGCGATCAGCACCGAGCCGATGCCCATGCCCGCCAGCCCGGCGCTCAGCAGCAGGCCGATTTCCTTGCCGCTCAGTTTCCACTCGGCCGCCAGGTGCGGCGCGGCGAACGCGATGGCCAGCACGTCGAAGCCGTCGAGCATGTTCAGCACGACGCAGGCGGTGACCGCCATCGTCTGGAACGTGCTCATCGGGGATTCGTCGATCGTATTGCGGATGTTTGCACTCACGTCAAAAATCCTTGTAAATAGTATGACTAATTAAATGGGGTGAAATCGAAGCCGGTGATGGCGAATGGGACGAAAGCGATTGAACGGGCCGACGGGGCATCCCGCGGAGCGCCCGTCGCGACCGGCGGGTGTTGTCGGCGGGGCGGCGCGATGCTTAAGCGGGTTCGAGCAGCAGCCGCTCGATCACGCGCCGCGCGCGATTGGGGCCCGCGTCGACGTGAATGTCGATCTGGCGGCCGCCAGGAAACCGCAGCTGGTTCCGGTACTGCGCTTCGATCACGGTCTTGTCCTCGTCGAACGTCGCCGCGGATTGCTCGATGACCGTTTGCGCGACGCGCTCGACGTCGTGTTGCGGATTGGTCGCGACGGTCCAGAAGTAGTGCGTCGTCGTTTCCGTCTCGGGCGTGATGCCGTGGAAGCCGCGCATGTGAAAGCCGCCGCGTGCCGGATCGTGCAGATCGCCGGTGCCGGCGTCCATCGCGCCCGTCCAGATCCGGATGTGCGACACGTGGAATTCGATTTCCTGCCAGCGATCGACGCGGCCCGCGAACGGCCACGCGGCGGTATAGGTTGGCGGCGGGTCGGAATCCGGCATCCGGCGAACCAGCGTCACGGTATCGCCGTCGCTGCTGACGCGGGTTTCCGCACCCATGTGCAGCGCCGCGTTGCCGCCGATCGTTTTCAGATGGACATAGCCGAGGTGGCTCAGGTCCATCAGGTTGTCGTGAATCAGTTGATACGGTGCGTCGTAGTGGTAGTGGCCGCCGCCGAACCGGTATTGCGGATCGGCATGGAACGCATAGCGTGGCGGCGCGCTTGTCGGTTGAGCGTGCGCGTCGGCGCCGATCCAGATCCACACGATGGCGTCCTGTTCCCGTACCGGATACGACGACACGCACGCCTTCGCCGGAATCCGGTCCTGGCCGGGAATCTCCACGCACGTGCCGTCGCGGTCGAACAACAGGCCGTGATAGCCGCAGCGCAGGCCGCGCGATTCGAGCGAGCCGCACGACAACGGCAGCGACTTGTGGCAGCAGCGATCCTCCAGCGCGCCGACTTCCCCGGACGGCAACCGGAACAGGACGACCGGGCGGCCGAGGAGCGTGCGGGCGACGGGTTTGTCCGTCAGTTCGGATGACAGCGCGGCGACCCACCATCGGTCGACCGGGAACTGAGTAGTATTGATCGGTGCCCGGGCATGTTGCTCCATTGATCGTCTCCAGTATTGTGGTTGGCCGCCGCGAGTCGGGCGGTCCGTCTACCGATTTGCAGACCTACAGATCGAGGACCAGCAGGTCGCTTCGCGATCGCGAGCAGCACGGCATGAACTGGTCGCCGGCTGCCTGTTCCGCTTCAGTCAGATACGAGTCGCGATGATCGGGCTCGCCTTCGAGCACACGCGTCGCGCAGGTGCCGCATACGCCTTGTTCGCACGACGTCAGCACGTCGACGCCGTTCGCCGCCAGCGCCGCGATGACCGTGCATTCGGCCGGCACGTCGATCACCCTGCCGCTGCTCGCGATCCGAACCTGGAACGCACGGTCCGCGCCGGACGACGCAACCGCGCCGCCGAAGAACTCGTAGTGCAGCCGCGCTTCGGCCCAGTTGCGCTCGCGCGCGGCGTTCAGCACTGCGTCCATGAAGCCGCGCGGGCCGCATACATACAGGTGCGTGCCTGCGGGCGCGGCGGCGAGCACGGCGGCGAGGTCGAAGCGTTGCCCGGGATCGCCGTCGTCGACGTGGAGGCGGGCGCGATCGTGAAATCCGGCCGCGTTGATCCGCTCGACGAAGGCCATGCGATCGGTCGAGCGTGCGCAGTAGTGCATGTCGAACAGCATGCCGGACGAGAACAGCCGTTCCGCCATGCTGAGGATCGGCGTGACGCCGATCCCGCCCGCGAGCAGCAGGTGGTGCGGGGCGTCGGGGGCGAGCGGAAACTGGTTGCGCGGCATGCCGATCCGCAGGGTATCGCCTTGCCGGACTTCGTCGTGGATCGCGCGCGACCCGCCGCGGCCGTCGGCATCGCGCAGCACGGCGATCTGATAGCGATCGGCGTGTTCCGGGTGATTGCACAGCGAGTACTGGCGCACGAGCCCGCCCGGCAAATGCACGTCGATATGGGCACCGGCTTCAAAGCCCGGCAACGGCGAACCGTCGTCGCTGACGAATTCGAAACCGCAGATGTCGCGCGCTTCCTGCCACTTGCGGGCCACTCGGACCGTCAATGTCGCGGCGCTCATGACGCCTCCTTGATCTGCGCGACTGGAATCACGGGCCGTTGCGGGCTCGCCGCGTTTTCTTCGGCGAGCAGCCGTTCGATCACCTTGCGCGACAGCACGCCGCCGGCGTCGATGTTGAGTTTGAGCAGCTTGCGGTCCGGCCACTGCTCGAGGTTGAGCTGCTGGCGTTCGAGCATCTCGAGATCCTCGGCGAAGATCTTGCCCTGGCCTTCGCGGATTTCGGCGGTCAGCGCGTGATCGTCGGGCCGGAAGTTGCGCGCCATGCCCCAGAAGTACCAGATCGAGGTGTCCGTCTCGGGCGTGATGAAGTCGACCACGATCGACGACGCCTTCAACTCGGCCGGCGCGTCGTAGCCGCCGTGGCCCGCATGGGCGACGCCCACTTCGATCATCACGTGGCTCGGCGGCGTGAAGCGGCAGATCTGCCAGCGGTCGACCGGCACGTCGTCGGCGAGCCCGTTGCCGCGCAGCGCCATCCGCCAGAACGGCGGCGGCATCACGTTCTCCATGAAGCGGCTCGTGACGACTTCGTCGCCGCGGCTGATCGTCTTCGGCGGCGCTTCGTCGATTTCCTTCTGGCCGATGCTCGACGCATGCACGTAGGTTTCGTGCGTGAGGTCCATCAGGTTGTCGATCATCAGCCGGTAATCGCAACGGATGTGATAGAGGCCGCCACCGTGCGCCCAGGCCGGGTCTTCGGCCCAGGCCAGCGCGGGCAGTTTGGCGGGATCGGCTTCCGACGCATTGCCCGGCCAGACCCAGACGAATCCGTACCGCTCGATCACCGGGAAGCTGCGAATCGGCGGGAAGCCGCCGACGCGCTGGCCCGGCATGCCGGACGCCTTGCCGTCGCAGCCCATTTCCAGCCCGTGATAACCGCACACGAGCACGCCGTCGCGCACGAATCCCAACGCCAGCGGGGCGCCGCGGTGCGGGCAGAAGTCCTCGAGCGCGGCGACCCGGCCGTCCGCCGCGCGGTAAAACACCATCGACTCGTTGCAGATCTTGCGGCCCAGCGGCTTGCCGTCGATTTCATCGGGTGTGCATGCCACATACCAAGCGTTCTTGAGAAACACGTTCGTCGTCTCCTTCGGGGCGGTGCCGCTGACATGCGGCAGTTCTTCATTCCGTGTACTGAATGAGATTCAGTGTACGCATTGAGATTGGCCGGGGCAAGGCGAGCGGTATACTGGTTTTCCCGCGAAATGGCGCGAGGCAGCGCCATGCCGTCGGCGCGCGCAACCGGCGCGCGCCGCCTATGTCATCGACTCATTCATGGAAAAAACGAATCCCGCCGACGCGCCGGCTTTCCCGCTCGACCTGTACGACGAGCCGGGGCACCTGATCCGGCGCGCGCACCAGATTGCCGTCGCGATGTTCTACGAGAAGCTGGGCCGGGACGTGACGCCGGTGCAGTACGCCGTCCTGCGGATGCTCTACGAGTGTCCGGGGCTCGATCAGGTGACGCTGGCGCAGCGGGTGGCGCTCGACACGTCGACGACGGCCGACCTCGCGGTCCGGCTCGAAGCGAAAGGATTGATCGTTCGCGAAGTGCTGCCGCGGCGTCAGCGGCGCCTGCTGCTGACACCGACGGGCGTCGAACTGCTCACGCGCCTGATTCCATCAGTGCAGGAGCTGCGTGCCGGCCTGTTCGACGGGATGGGCGAGGAAGATTCGCAGGAACTCGTACGCCTGTTGCGCAAGTTCGTTCATTTGAACAACGAGCAGAGCCGCGCGCCGCTGCGCGTCGGCGAGGATTCGTAGCGGTCGGTTACGCGCGGCGCACGATGCGACGTGCGCCGGGCCGCGCCCTTGCGTCACGGGCGTGACGCTTCCCCTTCCAGCCGGCGCACCGCTTCCGCCACTTCATTCCTGAACCGCACGAGCGCCGCCTGTTCCGGCGCCGGCGGCTGCACGGCGGCCCACAGCATGTCGACGAGCTGCGTGGCCGTCGTTTCCGTGTCGAGCTTGCGGTGCCCGAGGATCGCATCCCACAGCACGTGCTCGATCGGCCCGAACACCATCGAGCGCAGCAGGCTCAGCGGCAGGTCGGTACGTACCTGCCCGGCTGCCTGGCCGCGCGCGAGCACGTCCATCAGCGGCGCGGTGTAGCGGCGCTGCAGCGCGGTGAGTTCGTCGCTCAGCGCATGCTGCTTCGCGCGGCCTTCCGACAGCACCAGCGCGCACAGGCCCGTGCCGTTCACCAGCATCAGCCGCAGGTGGGTGCGCACGATGAACGCGAACTGCTGCTGCACCGACGCATCCTGCGGCATCCCCTGCTCGAACGCGGCGATGTTTTCGTCGTACCAATCCGCGATGACGCGCGCGCACAGCTCGCGCTTGCCGCGGAAGTAACTGAACACCGTCGCCTCCGATACGCCCACGCGCTGCGCGATCTCGGCAGCCGTCGCATGCTCGTAACCCTTTTCGGCGAACACTTCCCGGCCGGCGCGCAGAATGTCCTGCACGCGTTGCTGGGATTTGCGCCCGGCGGGCGCGCGCGACGTGTCGGCGCGATCGGCTTTGACGGTGGCGGTCATGGTGTCGGCGGTAGCGGCTGTCATCTCGGCATGATATCTGAGTGTCACTCAAAAAACTATTGACGCCGAACCCGGCGAGGCGCGAAACTGTGCAAAATTTACGCTGTATTGGTCAATGAATCGGTGCATTCATTCGATTTGAGCGAAACTCAGAAATCAGTGGATGCCACACACTTTCTGGAGACGGAGGAGACATGATCAACCTGCCCGGTGTGCAATTCATGCTCGGTGAAGACATCGAGATGCTGCGCGACGCCGTCGCGACGTTCGCGGCGAAGGAAATCACGCCGCGCGCGGCGGAGGTCGACCGCACCGACCAGTTTCCGATGGATCTGTGGAAGAAGTTCGGCGATCTCGGCGTGCTGGGCATGACGGTGGCCGAGGAATACGGCGGCGCGAACATGGGCTATACCGCGCACATGGTCGCGATGGAGGAGATCTCGCGCGCCTCGGCGTCGATCGGCCTGTCGTACGGCGCGCACTCGAACCTGTGCGTGAACCAGATCCACCGCAACGGCACCGAGGCTCAAAAGCAGAAATACCTGCCGAAGCTCGTGTCGGGCGAACACATCGGCGCGCTCGCGATGAGCGAGCCGAATGCCGGCTCGGACGTCGTCAGCATGAAGCTGCGCGCCGACAAGCGCGGCGATCGCTACGTGCTGAACGGCACGAAGATGTGGATCACCAACGGCCCCGACTGCGACACGCTGGTGGTCTACGCGAAGACCGACCTCGAAGCCGGCCCGCGCGGCATTACCGCGTTCATCGTCGAGAAGGGGATGAAGGGCTTCTCGGTCGCGCAGAAGCTCGACAAGCTCGGCATGCGCGGCTCGCACACGGGCGAGCTGGTGTTCCAGGACGTCGAAGTCCCGGAGGAAAACATCCTCGGCCAGCTCAACGGCGGCGTGAAGGTGCTGATGAGCGGCCTGGACTACGAGCGCGCCGTGCTGTCGGGCGGCCCGACGGGCATCATGGCCGCGTGTCTCGACGCGGTGGTGCCGTACATCCACGACCGCAAGCAGTTCGGCCAGGCGATCGGCGAATTCCAGCTGATCCAGGGCAAGGTCGCCGACATGTACACCACGTTCCAGGCGTGCCGCGCGTATCTGTACGCGGTCGGCCGCCACCTCGATTCGGCCGGCAGCGACCACATCCGCCAGGTGCGCAAGGACTGCGCGGGCGTGATCCTCTATACGGCCGAGAAAGCGACGTGGATGGCCGGCGAGGCGATCCAGATCCTCGGCGGCAACGGCTACATCAACGAATATCCGGTCGGCCGCCTGTGGCGCGACGCGAAGCTGTACGAGATCGGCGCCGGCACGAGCGAGATCCGCCGGATGCTGATCGGCCGCGAGCTGTTCGCGGAAACGATGTAACGCCCCACGTCACGCGAACGGAGCCCCGTCGATGCCGATCATCGAATCGAAACTGAACCCGCGCTCGGAAGACTTCCGCGCGAATGCCGCCGCGCTCGAGGCGGTCGTCGCCGATCTGCGCGCGAAGATCGAACAGCTCGCGCAGGGCGGCGGCCAGGCCGCGCGCGACAAGCACCTGGCGCGCGGCAAGCTGCTGCCGCGCGACCGCATCGCGCAACTGCTCGATCCGGGCGCACCGTTCCTCGAGTTCTCGCAGCTCGCGGCGAACGGCATGTACAACGACGACGCGCCGGGCGCGGGCGTCATCACCGGGATCGGCCGGATCGCCGGCCGCGAGTGCGTGATCGTGTGCAACGACGCGACGGTCAAGGGCGGCACCTATTACCCGGTCACCGTGAAGAAGCACGTGCGCGCGCAGGAGATCGCTGCGGAAAACCGGCTGCCGTGCGTGTACCTCGTCGATTCGGGCGGTGCGAACCTGCCGAACCAGGACGACGTGTTTCCCGACCGCGACCACTTCGGCCGCATCTTCTTCAACCAGGCGACGATGTCGGCCGCGGGGATCGCGCAGATCGCCGTCGTGATGGGCTCGTGCACGGCGGGCGGCGCGTACGTGCCGGCGATGAGCGACGAGTCGATCATCGTGAAGGAGCAGGGCACGATTTTCCTGGGCGGCCCGCCGCTCGTGAAGGCCGCGACCGGCGAGGAAGTGAGCGCCGAGGATCTCGGCGGCGGCGACGTGCATACGCGCCTGTCGGGCGTGGCCGACCACCTCGCGCAGAACGACGCGCATGCGCTGTCGATCGCGCGCAACATCGTCGATCATCTCGCGCCGAAGATCGCGTCGCCGGTCGCGCTGCGCGAGCCGAAGCCGCCGCGCTACGACGCGAAGAGCCTGTACGGCGTGATCCCGGTCGATACGCGCAAGCCGTTCGACGTGCGCGAGGTGATCGCGCGCATCGTCGACGATTCGGAGTTCGACGAATTCAAGGCGCGCTACGGCACGACGCTCGTCACGGGTTTCGCGCACATCTGGGGCCACCCGGTCGGGATCGTCGCGAACAACGGCATCCTGTTCTCCGAATCGGCGGTGAAGGGCGCGCATTTCATCGAGCTGTGCTGCCAGCGCAAGATTCCGCTCGTGTTCCTGCAGAACATCACGGGCTTCATGGTCGGCCGCAAGTACGAGAACGAAGGCATCGCGCGGCACGGCGCGAAGATGGTGACGGCCGTGTCGAACGCGAAGGTGCCGAAGTTCACGGTGATCATCGGCGGCTCGTTCGGCGCCGGCAACTACGGGATGTGCGGCCGCGCGTTCGGCCCGCGCTTCCTGTGGATGTGGCCGAACGCGCGGATCTCGGTGATGGGCGGCGAGCAGGCCGCTTCGGTGCTCGCGACGGTGCGCCGCGACGGCATCGAGGCGAAGGGCGGTTCGTGGTCCGCCGAGGAAGAGGACGCGTTCAAGCAGCCGATCCGCGATCAGTACGAGCGCCAGGGCCATCCGTATTACGCGAGCGCGCGGCTGTGGGACGACGGCGTGATCGACCCGGCGCAGACGCGCGACGTGCTCGGGCTCGGCCTGGCCGCATCGATGAACGCGCCGATCGAAGACACGCGCTTCGGCGTGTTCCGCATGTAACGGCCGGGAGGGCTGACCGATGCGATACGAAACGATCAAGGTAAGCGAAGCCGGCCGCGTGGCGACCGTCACGCTCGCGCGCCCCGACGTGCGCAACGCGTTCAACGAGACGACGATCGCCGAGCTGACCACCGCGTTCGAATGGCTCGACGCGCATGAAGGCGTGCGCGCGATCGTGCTCGCCGCGGAAGGCGCCGCGTTCTGCGCGGGCGCGGACCTGAACTGGATGAAGAAGATGGCCGGTTACTCGGACGACGAGAACCGCGCCGATGCGCGCAAGCTCGCGCGCATGCTCGAGGCGATCCATCGCTGCGGCAAGCCGGTGATCGCCCGCGTGCACGGCGATGCCTACGCGGGCGGAGTGGGCCTGGTGGCCGCGGCCGATATCGCGATTGCCGCCGACGGCGTGAAGTTCTGCCTGTCGGAAGCGCGGCTCGGGCTGATCCCCGCGACGATCGCGCCGTACGTGGTGCGCGCGATGGGCGAGCGCGCGGCGCGCCGTTACTTCACGACGGCCGAGGTGTTCGACAGCGCGCGCGCGGCGTCGCTCGGCTTCATTCACGAAGCGGTGCCGGCCGATGCGCTCGACGAAACCGTCGCGAAGCTGGCCGCGACGCTCGTCGCGAACGGGCCCGACGCGGTGCGCGCGTGCAAGCGGCTCGTCGCCGACGTGGCCGGCCGCGCGCTCGACGCGACGCTGATCGAGCAGACCGCCGACTGGATCGCGCGAACCCGGGCCGGCGCGGAAGCGCGCGAAGGGATTGCGTCCTTTCTCGAGAAACGCACGCCTTCGTGGCGTGAATGACGGCGTGCCCCTAACTTTCCGGACGACACCGAAGCCATGTTCGACAAGATTCTGATCGCCAACCGCGGCGAAATCGCGTGCCGCGTCGCCGCGACGTGCAAACGTCTCGGGATCGCGAGCGTCGCCGTCTATTCCGACGCGGACGCGAACGCGAAACACGTGGCCGCGTGCGACGAAGCCGTGCACATCGGCGGCTCGGCCGCCGCGGACAGCTACCTGCGCATCGAGCGCATCATCGAAGCCGCGCGTACAACCGGCGCGCAGGCGATCCACCCCGGCTACGGATTCCTGTCGGAGAACGAAGATTTCGCGCATGCGTGCGAAGCGGCCGGCATCGTCTTCATCGGGCCGCCGGTCGACGCGATTGCGGCAATGGGATCGAAGGCCGCCGCGAAGGCGCTGATGCACGCGGCCGCCGTGCCGCTCGTGCCCGGCTATCACGGCGACGACCAGGACGCGGCCAACCTGCATCGCGAAGCCGACGCGATCGGCTATCCGGTGCTGCTGAAGGCGAGCGCGGGCGGCGGCGGCAAGGGGATGCGCGTGGTCGGGCGCTCCGACGATTTCCCCGCGGCGCTCGCGTCGTGCCAGCGCGAAGCCGCGAGCAGCTTCGGCAACGACCGCGTGCTGATCGAGAAATACCTGACGCGCCCGCGTCACGTCGAGGTGCAGGTGTTCGGCGACACGCACGGCAATACCGTATACCTGTTCGACCGCGACTGCTCGGTGCAGCGCCGTCACCAGAAGGTGCTCGAGGAAGCGCCGGCGCCGGGCCTGCCCGACGACGTGCGCCGTGCGATGGGCGAAGCGGCCGTCGCGGCCGCGCGCGCGGTCGGTTATGTCGGCGCGGGTACCGTCGAATTCATCATGACGGGCGACGCGTTCTACTTCATGGAAATGAACACGCGCCTGCAGGTCGAGCATCCGGTCACCGAGATGGTCACCGGGCTCGATCTCGTCGAATGGCAACTGCGTGTCGCATCCGGCGAGCCGCTGCCGCTTCAGCAGGACGAACTGCGCGTGCAGGGTCACGCGCTCGAGGCACGCCTTTATGCGGAGAACCCGGCGCGCGGCTTCCTGCCGTCCACGGGCACGCTGAAGCACCTGCGGCTGCCGGCAGGCGTCGAGTTCGCAATCGGCGCATCGGTGCGCGTCGACAGCGGCGTGCGCGAAGGCGATGCGATCACGCCGTTCTACGATCCGATGATCGCGAAGCTGATCGTCCACGGCGCGGACCGTGCGGAAGCGCTGGGGCTGATGCTGCGCGCGCTGCGTGCATGCGAAGTGGTCGGCCTGCACACGAATGCCGCGTTCCTGCAGCGGATCGTCGCGTGCGAGCCGTTCGCGACGGCCGATCTCGACACGGGCCTGATCGAGCGCAATCACGATGCGCTGTTCGCGCCGCAAGAGCCGCCGCGCGCGATGCTCGCGCTCGCATGCGCGGCGCTGTTCGCGCGCGAACGCGGCGCGGCCGCGCACGGTTCGTCGCCGTGGGGCGCGCTGCCGGACTGGCGACTGAACGGCGGCTATCGCCGCACGCTCGACTGGCATGCGGCCGAGCGCGAAGCGGACGTGACGGTCACGTACGAGGACGACGGCGCTGTCGCGCGCCTCGCGACCGGCGGCGCGGCCGCGCAACCGTTCGCGTGGACGCGTGGCGCCACGCCGCTCGATTTCGACGTGACGCTCGGCGGCGTGCGCAGCAGCGGCCGCGTGTATGCGGACGGCGACACCTTCCACGTGTTCTCGCAAGGCGCGGCCGAGACGTTCGAATGGCGCAACCTGCTCGCGCATGCGGGTGATGCGGAGCAGGGCGGCGGCCGCCTGACCGCGCCGATGCCCGGCAAGGTGATCGCGGTGCTGGTCGAGCCGGGCCAGAAGGTCGAAGCGGGCACACCGCTGATCGTGATGGAAGCGATGAAGATGGAGCACACGATCGGCGCGCCGAGCGCGGGCGTCGTCGCGGAAGTGCTGTACGGCGTCGGCGACCAGGTTTCGGATGGCGCGCAGTTGCTGATGATGGCGGAAGGCTGAGCGGCGCCAGCTTCGCGTATGCGGGCCGGCTGCCACGGCTGCCGGCCCGTAAGACAGGCGTCGTGATGCGCTCCACGACCGACACCACGACAGATTCGCTTCGATCGCTTCGGAAAAAACGAAGCAATGCGAATCTTTCGATTGCATTACGTCAACCTCTCGTTATCCCCTCCGCCGCGGCATGTGCGCCCCTTGCGTGCACGCAGCGCGCCTCCTTGCACGACACCATCGTGTAACACGTGATAATTAGCATCTCGCCGTCGACACGACCGTGCGCACCCGCGCCTGTGTCAGGTCGTCACATCCACGGAGAGACGTTATGCGAAAGTCGGCCCTACGGCCTTTCGCGGTCGTTGGCCTGATCGCGCTGACCGCACTCCTCGGTGCCTGCAACGACGACCTGACCGCACCCGCCGCACCGGTGGCGCAGCAGAAGGCCGCCTGCGGCGGCGGCGTGGTCGCCACCGCGCAGATGCACTGCCCGCCCGGTTTCACCGCGCCTGCTTCCTCGCCCGCTTCCTGATCCCGGCTGTTTCCACCAGAAATCCAATCAAGAGCAACCAGCATGGCCATCCATTCGCGACGCGATTTTCTGAAGTTCTCCGCCGGCCTCGCCGGCGCGACCGCCGCCACCGCACTGCTTCCCGAATCGATCCGCAAGGCGCTGGCGATCGAGCCGAATACCGTGACGGGCACGATCCAGGATGTGCAGCATATCGTCGTGTTCATGCAGGAAAACCGCTCGTTCGACCACTACCTCGGTCACCTGAGCGGCGTGCGCGGCTACAACGACCGCTTCCCGGTCACGCTGCCGAACGGCAAGCCGGTGTGGTTCCAGCCGCGGCAGGAAGACAAGACGAGCGTGATCGCGCCGTTCCGCTACGACACGACCGACCCGGGCGTCAACGCGCAGTGCATCGGCGGCCTGCCGCATACGTGGGCGACGACGCACGGCGCGATCGACAACGGCCGAGCCGACCAGTGGGCGGTGCAGAAGTCCAACATGACGATGGGCTACCACGTCCGCGACGACATCCCGTTCCACTACGCGCTCGCGGATGCGTTCACGGTGTGCGACAACTACTTCTGCTCGATCCCGGGCAACACGCACCCGAACCGCATGTACCTGATGACGGGCATGGTCGACCCGCTCGGCACGGGCGGCGGCCCGCTGCTCGACAACACCGACTACATCGACAACCAGTTCGACAAGATCAAGTTGCCGCCCTTCAGCTGGACGACCTATCCGGAGCGCCTCGAGAAAGCGGGCATCTCGTGGCAGATCTACCAGCAGGGCACCGGGTTCGACAACTTCACCGGCAACTACGGCACGAACATGCTCGCGTGCTTCAACAACTTCGTGAATGCGCCGGCCGGTTCGTCGCTGCAGACGCGCGGGATGAGCACGCGCCCGATCACGCAACTGAAGGCCGACGTGCAGGCGAACGCGCTGCCGCAGGTATCGTGGCTGCTGCCGCCCGCCGCGTATTCGGAGCATCCGAAGTTCACGCCGCTGTATGGCGCCTATTACCTGTCGACGATCCTCGATGCGCTGACGTCGAATCCGGACGTGTGGAGCAAGACCGTCCTGCTCGTCATGTACGACGAGAACGACGGCTTCTTCGATCACGTCGTGCCGCCGTCGGCACCGACGCTGCCGGGCTCCGGCATGAGCACCGTGGACGTGTCGCTCGAGCGGCACAACGTCGTGACGTCGACGCAGACGGGTACGTACACGGCCGACAACCTGCCGTACGGCCTCGGCCCGCGCGTGCCGATGTTCGTGGTCTCGCCGTGGTCGAAGGGCGGCTTCGTGTGCTCGCAGGTCTTCGATCACACGTCGGTGCTGCAATTCATCGAGAAGCGCTTCGGCGTGATGGAAACGAACATCTCGCCGTGGCGCCGCGCGATCTGCGGCGACCTGACGTCGGCGCTCGACTTCTCGAAATCGGATGCGACGCTGCCGACCCTGCCGAGCACGCAGGCGTATGTCGCGCAGGCGGACCTGCAGTGTTCGCGCGCGTCGTCGCAGACCGCACCGGCCAGCACCGCGCAGCAGGTCGTGACGGCACAGGAGCCTGGCACGCGGCCGGCGCGTGCGCTGCCGTACGAATTGCACGTGACCGGCCAGCTCCAGACGCAAGGCTACGCGCTGACGTTCGCGAACACCGGCACGCAGGGCGCGCATTTCTGGGTCTATACGGGCGACCCCACCGCGATGCCGCGCCGCTATACGGTCGAAGCGGGCAAGCAGCTGACCGACACATGGGCGCTCGATGCGAGCGGCAACTACCTGGTGAGCGTATGGGGGCCGAACGGCTATTTCCGGCGCTTCGCCGGATCGGCCGTCGCGGATGCCGGCGCGAAGCCTGAAATCACGCCGTGTTACGACACGGCCAACGGCGACGTGTACGTGACGATCGCCAATGCGGGCACCGGCACGCTCACGGTCACGGCGACCGATGTCGCGTACGGCGGCGCACCGCGCACGTTGACGGTTCCGGCGGGGCAGCGCGTCGAAGCGCACTGGGATCTGTCGTGCAGCAGCCACTGGTACGACCTGCAGTTCGCGGTGGCCGGGAACGCCGGCTGGACGCGCCGCATCGCGGGGCACGTCGAAACCGGCAAGGCCAGCATCACCGACCCGGCCGCCGTGGCGCCGACGACCGCGGCGATCTGACGGCAAACCATGCGTGCCGGCTCCGCGCCGGCGCGCGACGAGCGCATGTCAGAAACGAAAAAGGCGCCGCGCGGCGCCTTTTTCAGTCAGGTACACGAAATCAGATGGGGCGAAAAACTGTGTATTGATCGCCATCGAGTTTTTCCAGGTACCGGGAATCATGGAGCGTCAGGTTGACCGGCTGGAGAAATTTCTCGTCGGCGGCCTCGTGTTCGTTGCTGGCGCGCGTATTGAACAGGCTCGAAGCATTTGCGGAGTTCACGAGAGAATCGAGGCGCGGTGCGTTCCAGTCGAGGTGCCCCCTGAGCAAATAGAAGTGCATGATCCCGCATTGCTGATGGGCCCAGAAGTCATGCCACATGAATGAATCGGGCCGCCACACGGAGTTGTGGCTCTCGAAGTACGATGCGCTGCTCATCGGCATGCACTCGGGGGTCGAGATGATGATGTATCGCGATCGATAGTTGAGAAACTCCAGTAGATCGCGACCGTGGGAGTGGCGCATGTGCTCGATGACATCGCCCAGGATGATCGTGTCGTACGAGTCGCCGGATCGTTCGTACAGCGTGTCGCTGACGCCGGAAATGATGTCGTCGTAGCCGTTCTCGATCAGGAACGGATGGGTCTCTTCATCACATTCCAGCGCCGTGAAACGGCAATCGGGCACGATCTTCCTGAGCAGGCGCCCGTATTTCCCGCCCCCGGCCCCGACATCCAGAATCCTGCCCGGGTTGATCGACTTGACCAGATGCTGCGTGAGTTGATCGAAGGTTGGCCACGAATACCCGATCTGTTCCACTTTGACCTCCCGTCAAGGCTGGTTTGAAAAATTGATCGTAGCGATGTCACAGCGTTGCTGCGAGGTCGTTTTCTGCCCACCCTGGATGCCGACACCGCGCGGCAACCCGGGTGGCGCGGCGGGTCGCACGAGTATCGCACAACCGTCTCGCGGACTTGCGCGTGCCGGCCGGGCGCTGACCATCCCTGACAGTATGCGGCGGGCACTCCGCTAGAATGCCGGGTTGCCGGCGGCGTGCGCCGCTTGACGCGGGCGGCGCTTCGCGCGCTACACTGCATCCATTCCATCCCCATCCAACTTCCCATCCCGCCGACGATGACATCCCCTGTCCTGAACGGCCTGCGCATCGGTATCACGATCGGACTGCGTGCCCCTGACGAAAGCCTGTGGATCAACGGCATCAAGCAGAACGCGCTGTTTCTCGCGAAGCTGCTGATGGCGTCGCCGCACGGCTACCGCGTGACGCTGGTCAACACCACCGACGTACCGCTCACCGATGCATTGCCGTGGGATCGCAGCGTGTACGACACTCGCGCATTCGCCGAGATAAAGGATGCGCTCGACGTGGTGATCGAGCTGGGCGGGCAGATCGACGGCGAGCAGACGGCCTACCTGAAGGCGCGCGGCGCGAAGCTCGTCAGTTACTGCTGCGGCGTCGAGTACATCAACGCGATGGAATCGATGCTGTTCGGCCGCCGGCTGTGGGATTCGCTGTTCATCAACCGCGGCTACGACGAGGTGTGGGCGATTCCGCAGATCGCGCCGTCGTCGCTGCCGTTCCTGCAGTCGCTGCGCCGCTGCCCCGGGCGCGTCGTGCCGTTCGTGTGGGACCCGATGTTCCTGAGCGCGCGCGCGCAGTCGCTGCCGGAGCGCGGCGAATACCGGCCGCGCAGCGAGCCGGGCAAGCGGCTGACGGTGATGGAGCCGAACCACGACGTCGTGAAGTTCTGCGTGTATCCGATGCTGATCATCGACGAAGCGTATCGCCGCGATCCGGATGCGATCTGCTTCACGCACGTGACGAACGCCGATCGCCTCGCGCACGACAGCCCAGAGTTCGTGATGCTGATGAACTACCTGGACATCGTGCGCGCGGGCAAGGCGAGTTTCGTCGGGCGCTTCGATACGCCGCTGTTCCTGGCCGACCTGACCGATATCGTCGTGTCGCACCAATGGTCGAACCCGCTCAACTATTTCTATTTCGACGTCTGCTGGCAGGGCTATCCGCTCGTGCACAACGCGAGCCTCGCGCCCGATCTCGGCTACTACTATCCGGACAACGACGTGCAGCAGGGCGCCGATGCGCTGCTGCGCGCGCTGCATACGCACGATGACGACTGGGAAGCGTACACACGGCGCCAGCGCGACATCCTGAGCCGCTACACCTCGGCGAATCCCGCGCTCATTGCCGAATACGACGCCCTGCTCGCGAACCTGGTCGGCGCATCGGCTGCATAAGGCCCGATTTTTCTCGCGGCGCACACGTTGCGCCGCGGCCCGCCATCGGGATTGTCCCGCCCTAATGTCTGACGAAATAATGCCGTTAAAAAAGAAACCGCCGAACCCGATCGGTTCGACGGTTTTCGAAGGCACGAATTTGACGGCTCCGAGGGAAGTCCGTCGGAAATCATTTTATAGGTTAACAAGTATTTAAGATTGTTAAAAATGGTTTGATCGATAATCGTCATATGATTTAAATTGGTATTATCGATTAACGGCTGTTCGATTCTGTTTAGAAATTTAATAATTCGTTTGAAACGGGAAAATTGAGCGCTGCGATGATCGAATGACGTGCGGCAGCCGATTTGCTGCGATGCGCAAGCCGGGCCGCCAGCCTTCACGGCGAGTTCGGCGACGGGCGAGGGCGCTGCCTCGCGGGCCGGTATTTATCTGATTAATTGAAGGCTTTCGAATTTGCGAGGCATGCAAATTACGCGGGAATTGATTCGGGCAAGGATGTTTAGGTGGTTTGAATAAACAATATCCGGATCGGGTTTAAGTAATTTGCGTTAGTGTGACCTGTCGCACAATCGGTATCGCGCATGCGTGGTGTATTCCAGTAACTGAATATCGTTGAAAATATCGAATTTGACGGCGCGCCGAAGCGAAAAGTACGCTCCCCGGAAAAGATCGACATAACAGGATGGGCCGGGTAGGCGGCGGAGCACGTCATGATCGGTTTGCTCCGCATGTTTGTTGAGGTCGAGCCGCGATCGGCGGCTCGCCATTTGCCGGAGCGCCGGATGAATGCGGTCGAAGCTCGCCAGGAGGCGAATCGGGAAGCGAATCGTGACGAAATCGATCTCGTGTTCGGCGCCCCCGACGATCATCCCGACCTCGCGTCGGTACGCAGTTTCGTGGAGAGCCGGCTCGCGTTCGCGCAAGAGCCCGTGTGCCGGGCCGACCTGTCGGGCGGTGTGCTGTACCAGGAATGCCTGGCGCGATTGCGGTGGGGCGAGCGCGATGCGCTGCCGCCGGTCGCGTTCCTGCCGCGCCTCGAGGCGCTCGGGCTGATGCGATGGTTCGACCGGCTCGTGGTCGGCCGGACGATCGACGCGCTGCGCGCCGATCCGGCTGCCGTCTACGGCTGCAATGTGGCGGCGGCGAGCGCGGTCGTCGACGATGCGTGGCTGGCCATCTTCAGGCGGCTCGAGCGCGAGCCGTCGGTCGCGGCGCGGCTGGTGGTCGAGATCACGGAGACGGGGCCGCTGAATCCCGTCGCGGGTCGTTCGTTCGTGAACCGCTTTCGGCAGACCGGATGCCGCATCGCGATCGACGATTTCGGGGTCGGCTTCAGCGCATTGAACAACCTGGTGGTCGGCAATCCCGACATCGTGAAGCTTGACCGGTCGATCCTGTCGATGATCAAGCGCAACGCGATCGGCCGCTACCAGTTCCGCAGGCTGATCGCGTTCGCGCATGAAGGTGCGCGGCACGTCGTCGTCGAAGGCGTGGAGAGCGAGATCGACCGGCAGATCATCGTGGATGCCGGCGTCGCCTGGGCGCAGGGCATCCGATTTTCATGGCGGTCGCCGGCCGCCGCGTGACGGCGCGGAAACCGGTGGGTGGCGTGCACGACGCACGCCGGTGTCGGGCGTGGCCGGCGCGTGGCCGGGACGAATCGCAAAGGGGCATGGGCATGGCGGGGACGAAGGCCGGAAGCGGAACGGGCACGCAGGCAGCCGGTGCGCGCGAACTCGTCGCGATCGCCGAGCTGGCCGACATGCTGTGGCAGCTGGGCGCCGAATCGACCGAAGTGCCGATCGACGTCGCGCCGTATCTCGACGGACTGACAACCATTGCGCGCCGCATCCAGCGGATGACGCCGCTCGACGCCGGCGGCCGCGAACTGGCCGCGCGCCACTATTACGCGGGTGTCATCGCGGGCGCGTGCGGCGACGATTCGGCGATCGCGCGCGGCGTGTCCGACAGCCTCGTCAAGCAATCCGGCGGCACCAGCCGGCGGGTCGCGCACTGCTTCGCGGTGCTCGCGCGGACGGGCCGGCGGCATGGCCGTGTGTTCGCCGCGCAGAGCGGCGACCGGGTGCTGGTCTAGCGCCTGTTCACGCCGGTCGCGGGCGCGGCGCGATGCGCGCGGCCCGCGTCGATCTCATCTTTTTGTGTAGCGGCCCGAGCGTGCGCCAAACCGGTCAATCCTTCCCGAATCCGCCGAGCACGAACGCCATCGCGCGGTCGACCGCGTCGTCCCATCGGCCGACGTGCGCGGCGCGCACGATTCGGACGCCCGGATAGAGGGCGGTGCGCGAGCCGGTTTCCCAGCGCGCGTCGGCTTTCGGGCTGAGCAGCAGCACGGCCGGCACGCCGAGCGCGCCGGCGAGATGGACGTGCGCGGTGCAAGTGGTCACCACCGCGTCGAGCGCGAGCATCAGCGCCGCCAGGTCGCTGAAATCGCCGATCGCGTGATGCGGGAAGGTCACCGGCAGGTCCGATTGCTCGGACTGCGCGGACAGGTCGCGGTTGATGCAGTACGCGGCGTGACCGTGCAGCCGCGTCAGCGGCGCGAGGTCGCGCAGGCTGGCCGCGCGATGGAAGCGCGCGTCGCTTTCGTCGCGCCCGCGCCAGTTGAGCCCGATGCGACGCGTGCCCGCGGCATGGCCGTCGCGCGACACGCGCTCGCGCCACGCCGCCGCATGCCCCGGTGGGCAGGACAGGTACGCGCCTGCCGATCCTCCCTTGGGTGCCGGCGCATAGCCGAACTGCGCGGCGAGCACCAGGAACGAACACCAGTAGTCGTGTGCGATCTGCGACGTGTCGATCCACGCGCCGTGCGCGCCGATGAATTCGATGTGCGGGAACGTGTGACGCATCAGGCCCGTCAGCGCGTCCGGAACGATGACGGTCACGCTCGTGCAGCCGAGCGTGTCGAGCGCATGCAGGTAGCGTGCGTACTGGAGCTGATCGCCGACACCGCCGTAGCTGAGCACCAGCAGCCGCTTGCCCTGCAGCGGCTGGCCCTGGTAGAGCCGCTCCGTCGGCAGCCCGAACTGCGCGGCTGTCAGGACGTTTTCGCTCGCGATGGTGGCGCGGGCCGCTTCGTCGCGCCGGCCGGCGCGCAGCAGCAGCATCGAACGCATCAGCTCGATGCGGCCGCGCGTCGCGTCGGGCAGCGCATCCGGATCGCCGAAGCGTTCGAGCGCCGCGAGCCCGGCGTCGGGTGCCCCGGCAAAGCCGTAGCACGACGCGAGTTGCAGCGCGATCGCATCGTCGTCGAGCCTGCGGCCGCGCGCGCGTTGCCAGCGGTCGATCGCGTGCCCCCACTCGCAGCGCGACTCATGGTCGAGTGCGCGGTTCCAGTGCGTTTCAGGCGCGTCGGTGTCGGCGGCTGCGTCGGGGTGCGCATCGACGTCGGCCGGCGACGCGACGGCGATCGGTTCGATCGAGATGACCAGCCGCTGCCTGTCCCAGCGCGCGTTCGGCACGCAAAGCAGGTTCAGCGGGTCCATCCGGTAGAACGTGTAGTCGAGGCCGGCAAAGGTGGCGATGATCGGCGCCTCGCCGACTTTCCAGTATTCGACCCAGCACCAGGGCAGGTGCGCCTCGATCAGACGTCGCGCGCCGCGCAGCGCGTCGATCTCCATGCCTTCGATGTCGAGCTTCAGGAAATCCAGCCGCGGCAGGCCGAGCGCGTCGAGCCTGACGACCGGCGTCGGCGTGCCGCCTTCCGCGTGCGCGCCGACGAGCGACACCTGGCCGAAGTCGGCATCCTGCCCGTAGTCGACGTCGGGCACCTTCATCGTGCCGTTGGCGCCCGCAAGCCCCATGTTCAGCAGATGGACGTTGTCGAGCTGGTTGAGCGCGACGGTGCCGCCGAGTGCATGGAACAGCGTGCGCTGCGGCTCGAATGCGTACACGCGGCCGCCGCGCGCATGCAACCGGTGGGCGATC
This sequence comes from Burkholderia sp. ZZQ-2, assembly GCF_050768715.1. Classification (NCBI taxonomy): domain Bacteria; kingdom Pseudomonadati; phylum Pseudomonadota; class Betaproteobacteria; order Burkholderiales; family Burkholderiaceae; genus Burkholderia; species Burkholderia sp. ZZQ-2. Next base: position 28,112 of record NZ_LDVA01000150.1, read on the forward strand.
GGCACGCACACGAGCCCCGCATTCGCGCCGCCGTCCACGGCGATCGCATCGTCCGGCAACTGGTCGATCACCTTCAGGATCGTGTCGAGCTCATCCTGGATGTGCGGCCGCCCGGTCTTGATCAATGCTTCGGCCTGGTATGCGCAGTGCCGGTTGATGACGAACGGACCGTGAATCGAATCGATCACGACGAAATTGCGGACGGTCTGATTCATGGGCGGTAGCAGGGGCGAATGAGGTCAGCCGAGTGCGCGGCCGGCGAACAGGTGCTGGATCTGCGCGGAATACGCGTGGACGTTGTGCGCGGCGAGCGTGTCGACCTGGTGCAGGCAGCGGCGTGCCGCGGCGGCGTATTCGTCGAGCCGCGTGTCGTGCGTCTGCGCGGCGGTCGCGATCGCACGCGCCGCATCGAAGATCTCGAAATCCGGATAGTAATAGCCGACGTCGCGCAGGAACGGCGAGTTGTGCACGAGCGGGTAGTTGCCGTACAGCGCGTCGTACAGCAGGTAGTTGAGGCCGTTTTCCCAGTGGTGGGACACGACGATGTCGGTGTGATGCGCGGCCCACGCGACGAACGGCGCGCGCACGTCGGCGGTCGCCTTGCCGTCGCGCACCATCTCGAGCCCGAGCGCGAGATGCTTGAAGGCGACGTTTTCCTTCTTGTCGAACGTGTTGGTCATGTACACGTGCTCGACGAGTTCCGGATGCTCGACGTAGCACGCGTTGGCGGCGAGCATCGGCACGATCGAGCTTTTCACGACGTTCAGGTTCGGCTCGAAGAACGCGATGCGTTTCGCGGGGCCGTGGTTCCGATAACCGAAGCGCGCCTTCAGTTCGGGATCGGCGTCGAGGCTGCGCTCGATGAAATACGGTGACCAGATGTGCGGCAGCTCGATCACCGGCGCGCGGTACACGGCCTGGAAATACGCGGCGCATGTGTGCATGTGCTGCGGGTTGGTCCAGATCTCGTCGAACTGCACGCGGTGCGGGTTCGGCCGCCACGGGTTCTTCTCGAAGTTGATCGTCTCGACGGCGATCACGTAGTCGTTGCCGAAGCGGTACGACACGCACTTGCCGCCGCGTCGGCGCACGGCGTCGGTGTGCGTCGAGTCGACGAACGCGTTCATCTCGATCAGCAGGTCGGTCTGGTGGACGACGGCAGACAGCGGCCGCAGCGCGTCGCCGAACGCGTCCATCATCAGCGCCTGCGGATACTCGGTCACGCCTTCGTCGTGCGCGAGCCAGACCTCGCCGATCAGCGGCGACTGCTTCAGCAGCATGTACAGGTACACGCAGTGCTGATTCGCGCCGTTGTACCAGATCGACTGCGTCGAGTCGCGCTGCACGTTCATCGTTATCGCGACATTGAGTTTCATGACGGCTCCGTGGTGCGGGCGTTGCGCGGGTTACGGCGTGTAGTTTTGCGACGAGCGCGGCACATAGCCGGTCAGGCGCCAGTGGCCGTCATCCTCGCGGCGAAAGCTCAGCTTCTCGAACATGGTCGCGCTGCTCGTCAGCGTCGTCGCGTAATCGACGTTCGCGTAGAGCCCGTCGGGTGTCGTCGACGCGTTGGTGTAGCGGATGCGCGTGATCTGCGCCCAGCCGCGATGACGCACCGCGCCGACCGACTGGCGCGCACGCTGCATGTCCGACGCGAACTGGTCCTGCTTGATGCGCGCCTTCACGAACGCGGCGGCATCGGTCCACACGGCGGTGTACTGGCCGGCGTCGAGCTGCTTGAACACGGCGTCCGAGTCGCGGAGCAGCGCGTCGGCCGATTCGCCGTCGGCTTGCGCATGCGCGCCGATCGCGATCGATGCGACGGCGCAGCCGATCAGCCATTTGGCGCGGGTGAGGGGCGTGCGTGCGGTCATGTCCGAGTCAGGAAAAGGGCGGTGCGTCACGTGTCGCGATAGAGGGTGGCGATCGCGTCCGTATAGGCGGCGACGTTCTCGGGGTTGTAGATGCTCACGGAGCTGAGCACGTGCTTCGACTGCTCGCGGTACGCTTCCAGGTTCGCGTCGTGCTCGGCGAACGCCTTCAGCAACGCGCGGCCGCCGGCCTGGCAGTCGAAGTCCGGATAGAAATACCCGGCCTTGCCGAGGAACGGCGAGTTGTGGATCAGCGGGTAGTCGCCGTACAGCAGCTCGTAGTACAGGTAGTTCTGCGCGTTTTCCCACGTGTGCGACACCACCGCGTCGCCGAATGCGGCCATGAACTCGTACACCGCGTAGCGGCTCTCGAACGTCGTGACTCCGTGGTTCACGATGTCGAGGCTCTTCGCGAAATGGACGAACGTCGCATGTTCCTTCAGGTGCAGCGTGTTGCATACGCGCACGAACTCGAGGAAATCCGGTTTCGCGCGATACGCCTCCTCGGTCACCAGCATCGGGATGACGCTCGTCTTCACCATGCAGATGTTCGGCTCGAACATCGTCACGCGCCAGCGCGGCTTGCCGGGTTCATAGCCGAACGACAGCCCGGCACCGAGCGTCGCGCGCGCCTTGTCGAACAGCATCGGGTGCCAGATGTGCGGAACGATCGTGACGGGCGCGCGCAGGCCCGTCTGGTAATAGTGCAGGCACGAGCGCTCGAATTCGGGAATCGTCCACACGGCATCGTACGGCGCGCCCGAGAACAGGAAACCCGACGGCTTGTTGAACATCGCGCGCTCGATGTCGATCACGTAGTCGTTGCCGACCCGCATCGTGACGACCTTGCCGCCGCGCTCGCGGAACGCGCGCAGGTAATCCGCGCCGAACTGCGCGCTCATTTCGATCAGCACGTCGCAGCGCTGCAGTGCTTCGTCCATCGACAGGAGCGGCACGTCCCATTCGCCGAGCATCATCTGCGGATCGGCGACCTGTTCGCCGCCGTTCACCATCACGGCTTCCGCGACGAGCGGCGACTGGCGCAGCAGCAGGATCAGCAGCAGGCAGTTCTGGAAGATGCCGTTTTCCCACAGCGACTGGCCGGCGCCGCGCACGAACAGCGACACGCCGACGACGAGACGCTTGCCCTCGCCGGGCGCTTGACGGGCATTGGAGTCCGACATGCGTATTCTCCGGTTCAGGCGACCAGACGCGAGACGAACGCGTCGAGGTTCGCGGGGTTGTCGATCGAGACCGACTGCAGCAGCCGGCCGGCCTTCGCACGGTAGTCGTCGAGGCGTTCGTCGTGGTGCAGCCACGCGTCGAGCAGCGCACGGCCGCCCGCGGCGGAATCGAAGTCCGGGTAGTAATAACCGGCGTCGCCGATCAGCGTCGAGTTGTGGATCAGCGGATAACCGCCGTACAGCACGTCGTAATACAGATAGTTCTGCCCGTTTTCCCAGTGGTGCGACACGACCGCATCCGCGTGGCGCGCCATGAAGCCCGGCAGGTCGAGGCGCGGCTCGAAGGTCGCCTTGTGCTGGCGCACGAGATCGAGGCTGTTCGCGAAGTGCACGAAGGTCGGATGCTCCTTCATGTGCAACGAGTTCACGACGAACATGTGCTGAACCGCGTCCGGACGCGCACGGTAGAACGCATCGCACGCGAGCATCGGATAGTGGCAGGACTTGGCGACCGAGATGTTCGGCTCGAGCATCGCGAGGTACCACGGGCGGCGGCCGGGCCGATAGCCGAACGTCGCGCCTTCCGCGGCGAGCGCGGCGATGCGCCGATCGAGGAAGTACGGCGACCAGATGTGCGGCATCAGGTGGACGGGCGCGCGCAGGATGGTCCGCAGCATCGGCGCCGCGGTCTTGTCGTATTGCGGCAGCAGCCAGACTTCGTCGAACGGTGCGCCGTTGAAGACGTGTCCCGACGGCTTCCCGAAGATCGGGGTTTCGCACAGGCCGGCGTACACGTGCCCGCAGAAGAACGCGGCGATTTTCTTGCCGAGCGCCTTCATGTGTCGGAGCCACTCCACCGGCAACTGCGCGCCCATTTCGATCACGACGTCGAGTTCGTGCGTGACGTCGGAGGGTTTCACGAGCGGGATGTCGAGGCCGTCGAGTTCGAGGCCGGCCGGCAGCGCGTTGGCGTCGCCGCCGTTCAGGAAGTAGACGGGGCCGACGCGATCCGAGCGCTTGAGCATCATCGCGAGGAACGCGATGTTCTGGTGGATGCCGTTTTCCCAGATCGCCTGGCCGTCGCGCGCAAACAGCGAGATGCCGACCGCCGGCCGTTGCTTGCGGGTGCCGCCCGAGGCGGCTTCATTGATGTCCGTCACCGGTTGGTTTCCTCTGCGGCGTCGTGCGTCCGGGCATCGCGTCGAGCGTCTGGCCTGGAAGCGGCGCGCCGTGGATTGTCATGGTTGCATTTGCGCCGGTGCGCCGCGGCGGGCGAATCGGGCGACCTGGTTCGCGAGGGCGGCAGCCGGTTTCCGGCGTGTCATCGGGCACGCCTGGCACGGCGCGTGATTCGGACAGGTTGCCCCGGCGACTGTCTGCGGCGATTGTGGCACGGAAATCGCCGGTTTTGGCGGGACGTGACGA